>JBIOYF010000021.1:0-2243 GCA_044870035.1 Dehalococcoidia bacterium | reverse complement strand
CGGCGCATACGATCGCGGATGAGCTGGAGGCGGCGATCCAGTCGCGGCTGCCCGGCGCGGTCGTGACGATCCACCTGGAGCCGCACGACAGCGGCCACCACGCGGACGTGGAGCTGGGCTAACGGCCGGGCGCACGCCGGCCGACGTAGAGGTAAGTCAGCTGCGCAGCGCTAAGATAGGCGGTAAAATGACAGCCGAGGACACATGGTGGCCAAGCTAGCGGCTGCTGCTCCCTTCGCACTCTTGGTTTTGCTGGTCGCAGCCATCGTCCAGGCACCACGGCACGCCGCCGCCTGCTTTGTACCTCGCGGCTCCGACCCCGATCCCGCAGCTATTGCAGCCGCTGACGCCGCCTTCATCGGCACGACGATTGCGGAGCGACCGCTTGGGCCTGACGACACTTGGCCGCACGAGTCCACTTTGCGCGTGCTGTCCGTGCTGAAGGGGCATGTGAACGCCAACGAGGTGGTCATTTCGCCCCTACCGTTCCACGAAACCGACTGCCGACGCGGACCGCGCCTTCCGGTGGGTACCAAGGCGCTTGTCTTGATGGATGACTCGTACGAAGTAGGACGGCCATTCGGGCTCGATGTGTACGACTTCGATAGCATGACCAAGGACTGGACACTTCCCAATCGCGTCCTGGTATTGATTGCGATCGTTGCTGCCGCCAGCACCGCAGGCCTCTTGGTCCAGGTTTGGGTGGCACGTCACAGCTAGCCGACGATGACGTGCTCCTCGGTGAAGAAGAGCGCGGTCTTGCTGTGGTCGATGAACTTCCGCTCATCCTCGATGGCGGCCCGCACCTCCGGCGAGCCAGTCGCCTTCAGGAACGCTTCGTAGTCGTCGAACCAGAGCTCGGCGGCGCCGTCGTACGCGGGAGCGTTCGCGCCGTCGTAGAGCTGCGGCAGCGTGTGGCACTGGACGTAGCGCCGGACGCCGGGGATGCGCCGCGCGATGGGCGCGTGCGTCTCGCGCCAGTAGCGCTGGAACCCCTCGACGGAGAGGCCGGGCTTGCGAGTGATGCAGTAGATCAGTTTCATCATGGGTGTTCTCCTGACACTAGCGTCCGCGCAGCTCGCGCATGGTACGCGGGATCTCAGACAGCAGGTCGCCGGCGAGGAGGCCCGCGTCGCCGGTTGCGGCGCGGAGGCCTTCTGCGGCGGCGGCGTGCAGGTACGCGCCGCAACTGGCCGCGTCGAACGGCGACAGGCCCTGCGCGAGCAGCCCGGCGATGACGCCGGACAGCACGTCGCCGGTGCCGGCGGATGCGAGCGCCGGGTTCGCGTACGGGTTCACGCCGGCCGCGCCATCTGCGGCGCCGATCACGGTGTACGCGCCCTTCAGTACCACGGTCTGACGCCACGCTTGAGCCGCGTCCCGCGCGGACGACAAGCGATCGCGCTGGATGTCAGCAATCGAGCGGCGCGTGAGGCGGGCGAGCTCGCCCGGGTGCGGCGTGAGCACGCAGCGCGCGCGCACGCGCTCTCCCCAGCGCGGCAGTCTCGCGAGATTGTTCAGCCCGTCGGCGTCGATCAGGACGGGCGGCGCGTCGTCGTCGAGCGAGCAGACAAGCTGGCGGACGAACGACTCCTGTGCGGGCCCCTGGCCGAGCCCCGGTCCGATCAGCAGCACGTCGTACGAGGGCAACGCGCGCGCAACGTCAACGGCGGCCTCGGATGAGACGAAGCCGTTGTGTTCGGGCAGCGGTAGGTAGGTGACTTCGCTCGCGTTCGGCGCGACGAGCGGCTGTAAGCTGGCCGGGCAGGCCAGCGTGACCAGGCCGGCGCCGGAGCGCAGCGCCCCCAGCGCCGCGAGCCGCGCGGCGCCCGCGTAGAGCTTCGAGCCGGCGACGACGAGCACGCGGCCAAACGTGCCTTTGTTAGCGCCGGCCGGGCGCGCGGGCAGGCGTTCGCGCACCCAGCGCGGGTTGAGCAGCTCGACGGGCAGCGCGTCGACGGCGTCGCGCGGGAGGCCGATGTCGATCACCTCGACGCTGCCGGCGTAGTCCGCGCCCGGGAGCGTGTGCAGCCCGATCTTCGAGACGCCGAGCGCGACCGTGACGTCGGCGCGCAACGCGTGCGGATCGGCGGCGCCGCTGTCGCAGTCGACGCCGGTCGGCAGATCGACGGCGAAGACCTTGGGCGACATGGCGCTGCTCGTGCGCGCGCCCGCGACGCGATCGAGGACGGCAGCGAAGAGGCCGTCGAGCGGACGCGCCTGTCCCGTGCCGAGCACCGCGT
>JBIOYF010000020.1:0-7822 GCA_044870035.1 Dehalococcoidia bacterium | reverse complement strand
TCGAGCTGGGCGAGCTCGCGCGGCTGGTCGGAGCTGCGGCGCGCGCGGCGGATGATGTCGAGCAGGTCGGGCCGGTTGAGCTCGACGATGGTCTGCCAGCTCTTGAGCCGGGAGAAGATGTGGTTCGGCACCGGCAGGCCTTCGGGCTGGTAGCGCGCGCCCTTGCCGAAGTGTTTGACGACGCGCGTCTCCATGATGCGACTGTCCAGCAGGTCGCCGCCGAGCGGCACCCCGCCGGTCGCGAGCACGTCGATGCCGGCGCTCGTCGCGCGGGCGACCGTGATGTCGAGCGTGCCGCCGCCGAAGTCGAAGACGAGAAAGCGCGCGCCCGGTGGTAGCTGCGCTTCTGCCGCGTAGTGGTGGGCGGCGCCGACCGGCTCTTCGAGGAAGCGCACGTTGGGGATGCCGACGAGCTGCCAGGCGTCGGCCAGACGCGTGCGCGCCGCTTCGTTCTTCGCGTCGTCTTCGGAGAAGCGCACCGGCCGGCCGACGACGATCTGATCGATCTTCTGGCCGAGCGCGGCTTCGGCGGCGCGCAGCATCTGGCGCGCGAGCGTGGCGACGAGCTCTTCGAGCCGGTACTCCGTGCCGAAAACGTTCGTCTTCCGAAACGACGTGACGGGCAGAAAGCGTTTGAGCGACTGGAAGAGCCGTCCCGGCTCGTTCACGTCGACGAGCGCGTAGGCGTCCTTGACGACGGTCATATCGGAGAAGACCATCTTGACTTCGCCGATGTAGCGGCGTTCGAGCTTCACCTCGCGGCCGGTGTTCTGCTCCGTATAGAGATCGAGCGCGCGCTGGCCCGCGACGATGTCGCCGCTGCGCGTGATGTAGAGCAGCGAGCGCATGACCTGCGGGTCGCGCGCGTGCGCGTCGAGCGGGAGGAGATGGACAGACGATCCATCGAAGGCCGCGATGCTGCTGTTGGACGTACCAAAATCGATGCCGATGCTGAGCATGACTCTCCTTTATCTTATGCACCCTTCGGCAAGCTCAGGGTGACGAGTTCGGCGCGGCTAGGTGGGTAACAAGGGCGGCGGCGCTCGAGCCGAATTCTGGGCAGCAAGAAACCCGCTGTCTGTTCGACAACGGGTTGGTGTTTGACATCCATGCCGGCCGTCCCGCAGGACGACCGGCGGTCGTAAGCAGCCTAGAGGCATTCCCTCACCATGATGTTCTCGGCCCGCTTCCGGCGAGCGAGAGGGAGTATCTCACATCGGCTGGCGGCGTGTCAAGCGTGGCTCGTGATTGACCCTCCGGCGGCCGGCGCCTATGCTGACGCCGTATTCGAGCTCAAGCCTGGAAGGGAGTCCTGCATGTCGAGCCGGCCGGTAGCCTTCGTTCTGTTCGCGCTGGTTACGGCCGGTCTGGCAGCGGCCGGCTGCGGCGGGGGCGGAAACGGCGGCTCGACGAAGACGGGGACGCCGCCGGTGATAGAGACGACCTCTCCCACGCCGGCGGACGCAGCGACGCCGGCCGGGACGCCTCCCACTCCAAGCGCGGACGCCGCGGCGATCGAGGCGCTGGTGCGGGCGCAGGCCGCAGCGAACAACAACAAGGACGTCGATGGCTTCCTGGCCGCCTTCGCGGACCGCTACTTCACCGACGAGATACACGTGACCCGCGGCGACGCGCGCGCGCTGGTCGCGCAGTTCATCGGCGAGCCAGAGGTTGTGATCACGAGAGTCGCGAACATCGATATCTCGGGCGATAGCGCGACGGCGGAGGTGGAGAGCAATGAGGGCGTGATCTTGAGCCGAGAGCGCTACTCGCTCGTGCGGGAGAACGGCCAGTGGCTTATCGCGTTCATCGAAGAGCTGCCTGTACAGATCGATGCGTCCGGCGCCGTCGACCTGAGGCTCGTGGAGTACGCGTTTCAGTTGGACGGCCAGGCCGTGCAGGACGGTTCCTTCGTCTTCAGCGTGACGAACGCGGGCGCCCAGCAGCACGAAGTAGAGCTGATGCGCCTGCCCGATGATGTGAACGCGCAGCAGCTCGTCGACCCCGAGAACAAGCCGGCCGGCGTGGATACCATCGGCCTGTTCGGCCCGCTTGACCCCGGGGCGAGCGCAACGTTGGCATTCACCGGGGCGCTGCAGCCAGGACGCTACGCGCTTGTCTGCTACCTGCCCGACACGAGTGGCACGCTCCACTCGGGGCTCGGCATGGTGAGCGGCTTCACGGTAGGGTAGGGCCGGCCGCGCTCGGACCCCCGGGCGCCTCATCTCCGATTCCGACACTCTTGCGCCCCAGTGCGGCTCTAGGTCGCCGCGACCGATCATCGTTGTGGAGGTGTTGGGATGCTGGAGCAAGTCAAGACGAAGGTTGACGCGGCGATCAAATGGCTCTTTGCCGCGACGCCGAGCCAACTACCGACCCACCCCGCTGCGAGCGCATCGTCGGCGCCTCCGGCGGGCGTCGGACCCGCGAGCGCAATCGAGCTGCCAGCGGCGACAGCTACCACGCCGCCGGAACCTCAGGCGTCCGGCGAAGCCTCGAACGTAATCGGGCTGCCCGTAAAGGCGACGTGTAGTGTCGAAGGCTGCGAGCGGCCGCGTCACGCTCGAGGGCTGTGCAGGCGGCACTACGCGCAGGCGCGCCGGCGGCAGCGCGCCGCGTAACGTTACTGCAGCAGCGGCCCGCCGGGGTCAAGGACGGCGCCGTCCAGTGCGATGATCGAGGGGCGCTCCTCGCAGTAGCCGGCGAACTCACACTTGTCGAAGAGGAACGCGCCGCGCTCCTTGTCGTAGCGGATCTCCCACGTACCGGTGACGACACCCTCGCGGCCGAGCGCGAGCTGGTCCGCTAGCACGCGCGCCAGCGCTTCGAGCTCTTGTTTCCCCACGGCTGGTCCCTCCTCCGCTTTTCGCGTCCGCAGGGTAACATAGCGATGATATGGCAACGCGAGCGTTGGTGCTGGGCGGGGGCGGCCCGGTCGGGGTCGGCTGGGAGGCTGGGCTGGCGGCCGGGCTGGAGGAACGGGGCGTCCGCCTGGCCGACGCGGACCTGATCGTTGGGACGTCGGCGGGAGCGATCATCGGCTCGCAGCTGGCGCTGGGGCGTCCGGCAGGCGAGCTCTTGAATGCGCAGATCACGATGGACGAGCGGCCGGACATGCGGCCGGTGCAGCGCTCGTTCGACCTGACGCCGCTGCTCCCGGTCTTCGCCAAGATGTACACGACCGACCTGCCGCGCGAGGAGCTGCGTAAGGAGCTGGGCGCGATCGCGCTGAGCACGCAGACGATCAGCGAAGACGAGTCGCTGGCGACGTTCGGACGGCGGAACGCGGGACGGCTCGACCGCTGGCCGGAGCGTCGATTCGTCTGCACGGCGGTTGATACCGCTGATGGGACGTTCGTAACGTGGGACAAGGACTCCGGCGTGCCGATCGCGCTGGCGGTGGCTTCCAGCTGCGCCGTGCCGGGCCTCTTCCCGCCGATCACGATCAACGGGCGTCGCTACATGGACGGCGGTATGGGGTCGACGACGAACGCGGAGCTGGCGCGCGGCTACGACAAGGTGCTGGTCGTGTCGGTGACGGCGATGCGGTCGGCGCCCGGGCGCGAAGAGATCGTCGCGCGCGTTCGGGCGCGCTTCGAGAGCGAGCTGCAGGCGCTGCGCGACGGCGGCAGCGCGGTCGAAACGATCGTGCCGGACGCTGAGTCGCTGGATGCGTTCGGCCCGAACTTGATGGACGGCACGCGGCGGAAGGCGGTGGCGGAGGCCGGCCTGCGGCAGGGGCGGCTGGCGGCGCAGCGGCTGGGGACCTTCTGGTAAGCTGAGTCCGACGTCAGATCCGGGAGGGTGCTATGGGAACGCTGTATCACGATGGCAGCCGAGCGCTGCAGGACAAGTTCGATACCAGACGCCTGGCCGATCTTCTGGAAGAGCGGACGCTGCATGACACGATCAGCGACAACGACAGGGCGTTCATGGAGGCGCGCGATATGTTCTTTATCGCGACGGCCGATGAGGATGGTAAGACGAACTGCTCGTACAAGGGCGGCGACCCGGGCTTCGTGCGCGTCGTCGACGAGCACACGATCGCGTTTCCGAACTACGACGGTAACGGAATGTACCTCTCGATGGGGAACTTGCTGAAGAACCCGCACGTCGGGCTGCTCTTCATCGACTTCGAGAACCAGCACCGGATGCGGCTGAACGGCATCGCGAGCATCGATGAGCACGACCCGCTCATGGCCGAGTACCCGGAGGCGCAGTTCGTGGTGCGCGTGCGCGCGGCGGAAGTGTTCCCCAACTGCCCTCGCTACATCCACAGGTACCAGCTCGTCGAGCGATCGACGTACGTGCCGCGCGAGGCGTGCGAGACGCCGGTGCCGGACTGGAAGCGCGGCGTGGCGCAACTCGCGCCGGAGCTCCTGCCCCAGGGCGACCGCGCGCGGCCGGAGAGCTAGCCTCCACCGAGATGGTCAGCGAAGACATCCAGGCTGCCCGCGAAGAGTATCTCGCGATCATGCACGATCACGGGACCAAACACCCGGATGCGATCATCGAAAGCGTACGCGAGACCCAGGGCCAGTTACTGGCTATCTTCAGCTCGGTCTCAGAGGAGCAGGCAGCGCGACGGCCGGCAACAGATGAGTGGAGTCTGCACGAGCTGGCGTTGCACGCTGTCTTCACGGAGCAGCTGATCGCAAAGCTGATTCACCACATGGCCCGCAGCTCCACGCCCTCAGCCGAGGACCTGGATGGAGCCGGCATAGGCATGATGCCCAAGAGCGATGCGCGCAGCTATCCTCAGGTGCTGGAAGACTTGCGCCGCACCAATGGCGACCTGCTCGACGCCGTTCGCGGGCTACCGGAGGAACGGGACGTGGAGATGAAGCTGCCCCACCCGTTCTTCGGACCGCTCAACTGCCTGGAGTGGGCCGGCTTCCAGCGCGTCCACGACCTCGATCACATCCAGCACGCGCGCAAGATCGTCTCCGTCGTCTCGAGCTAGTCTTCCGTCACGTCCGCGACCGGATCACGTTGCCAGCCGTACTCGCGGATGACGCTGCAGACCTGGACGGTGTACTGCTCGTAGAAGTCGTTACGACGGCCCTGCGCTCTCCTGTGCTCAGGGTGCTCCCGCCACTGGGCGACTGACTCTTCCGACTCGAACTGCGCGAAGATGAGCGTCTCACCATCGGCTTTAGTGAAGTAGTCGAGAGAGATGAAGCCCGGCATGTGCGAGACGAGGTGCAACATGCGGGCCGCGACCTGATTGTAGTCTGCGTCGCTGCGCTCTTGCCTCGGCCGGTGTCTGAACAGGACTACCACCATAGCTTCTCCTCGGTGCTACTTGCCCTCCCACGTAACGTCGCCGCAGAGATCGGCCGGGTGCTGCTTCGACGCGAAGACGGCGTACTCGCGCTTCGACTGGGCGATCGATCCGCCGTCCCCATGCCCGGGGTGGACGAGCGTTTCGTCCGGCAGCACAAGGAGGCGCGTTGTGATCGATTCGATCGACTGTCGTAGCGCTTCCGGGCTGTCGGTGCGGCCGGGGCCGCCGGGAAAGAGTGTGTCGCCGCTGATCAGGTGCCTGCCCACCAGGAAGCAGGTGCTGCCCGGCGTGTGTCCGGGCGTGTGGATCGCGCGGACGCGCAGCGAACCAACGGCGATCTCCTCGCCGTCCGCGATCGTGGCGTCTACGTTGTCGTTGTAGCGCTCGGCGTCGTCGGCGTGGCAGGCTACGGGCGCGTTCGTCGCAGACTTGAGCGCGTCGATGCTTGCCCAGTGGTCGCCGTGACGGTGCGTGACGATGATGCGCGTGACGCTGCCGCCGGCGAGCGCATCGAGGATGCGCGTGGCGTCGGACGGCGCGTCGACGATCAGTGCTGCTCCGGAAGCACGGTCCTGGATCAGATAGACGTTGTTGGCGAACGCGCCGAGCGGGCCTTCCTTCACGAGGCGCAGGTTGTCGTCTTCATAGGTTTGCATGGCTAACCCCTCCCGCGGCCCCTCCCCGACACGGGGAGGGAACATCAGGTGGTAATGCATTGTAGTCGATTAGGGCAATTGCACACGGTTGCGCTCGATCCGCACCAGCCCGTCGCGGCGGAGGGCGGCGAGGAGGGTGCGGAGCCGCACTTCGTCGAGGCCGTCACTGTGTCGGGTTGAAGCCCGGCCCGTACCTACGTTCTCCGTGGGACAGGCTTCAGCCTGTCCAGCCGGGCCGTTGTTCAGTCGCGCCAGCAGCTGCCGCCTGCTCAGCGACGCGCCGGGCGGCAGCTCGCGCAGCGCCTGCACGATACGGCCTCGGTAGTAGCGCCTCGAGCCGGCGAAGGCCGGCTTTGTCTTGTACGATGCGCGTCCCTCCGCAACGCGACGGAACCCTTCACCCGCGGCCAACGTGTCCCCCTTCCCTTTGGGGAAGGGGCTAGGGGTTAGGTCGGATCGCGCGAACAGCGGCCGGGCGCGACACCAGCGCGCGATCGGGCAGGCCTCGCACCTCGGGGCGCGCGCGGTGCAGACGACGGCGCCCAAGTCCATCAGCGCCTGGTTCCAGCGGCCCGGCGCTCGACGCGAGACGAGCTGCTCGGCGAGCGCGTGGAGCGTTCGATCGGGAAGCGAAGCGTTCGCGCCGCCGACCAGGCGCGAGAGCACCCGCACAACGTTCGTGTCGATCGCGGCACCGGGCTCGCCGAACGCGAACGACGCGATGATCGCCGCGCTGAACGGCCCGATGCCTTCGATCTGCTGGAGCTCGGCAGCGCGGCGCGGGAAGCCGCCCAGCTCGACGATGCGCCGCGCCGCGCGCTGGAGTCGCAGCGCGCGCATGTTGTAGCCCAGCGGCGCCCACGCGCGCAGGACGCCGGCCGTGCTCGCGGCGGCGAGCGCGTCGACTGTAGGGAACGCCGCGATGAACTCGTCGAACTTCGGGAGCACGCGCGACATCTGCGTCTGCTGCGCCATGACCGCGGCGACGAGGACGTGGTACGGATCGCCGGACTCGCGCCACGGCGCCTGCAGCGCGTGGCGTCGGTGCCAGCGGAGGAGGGCCGTGCGGAGGGCGGGGAGGGCAGCGGCTTCGATGGCCATGATGCATTCTATAGCTCGAAGTTCGACTCTTGGCCTCTGACCGGTGGCCCGCGGCCCTGGTCTCTTGCTACTATCGTCGCGCGATGGAGCAGATAACTCCCCACGTGTACAGCCTGCACGTACCGCTCCCGTGGTTTCCACAGCCGTACCCGCCGAACGTCCACCTCGTGGCCGACGGCAACGAGGGCGCGCTGATCGACGCGGGCTTCCCGGACGACGAGTCGATCAGCAAGCGGCTCGAGATGCTGCGCTCGTTTCCCGGGCTGAGCGTTCGCTACATCGTGATCACCCACCACCACTTCGACCACGCGTCGGGCGCGCCTAAGCTGCGCGAGGCCACCGGCGGGCGCATCGTGCTGCATCGCGACGAGGCGCCGCTGCTGGCGCGCGCCGCGGGCGAGGAGATCCCTTCGGACGTGGAGGTGCCGCCCGAGTCCCGTTCTGGTAGCCGAGGCCTTCCAGCCTCGGGCGAGTATGCCGGTCGCGTGCAGGACTGGCGTCGCGAAGCGGCGAAGGCCGCCCCCGACGAGCTGGTCGGCGACGGCGACACGCTGTCGGTCGGGTCGCTGACGCTGCGCATGGTGCACAGCCCGGGCCATACGGCCGGCCACCTGTCGCCGTTTCTGGAGGGCGACAACGTGCTCTTCGCGGGCGACAACGTGCTCGGCGTGGGCACGACGGCGATCCCGCCGCCGCCGCACGGCGACATGGGCCAGTACATCGAGTCGCTGCGGAAGATGCAGTCGTTGAACGCCGACGTGATGTGCTGCGGCCACGG
>JBIOYF010000019.1:0-3111 GCA_044870035.1 Dehalococcoidia bacterium | reverse complement strand
GCGCTCTTCGACTGGCTCTTCGCGCGCCACAGCGGCGGGCAGTTCATCCTGCGCATCGAGGACACCGACCGCAAGCGCTACGACCCGCGCGCGCTCGACGGCATCTACGAGAGCCTGCGCTGGCTCGGACTCGATTGGGACGAGGGGCCCGACATCGGCGGCCCGTACGCGCCATACGTCGAGTCGGAGCGGCTCGATATCTACGCCGAGCACGCCCGACGGCTGATCGAGAGCGGCTCGGCGTACGAGTGCTTCTGCTCGCCGGAGCGGCTCGCGCAGGTGCGCGCCGAGCAGCAGCGCCGCAAGCAGCCGCCGAAGTACGACCGCCTCTGCCGCGACCTCTCGGACGGTGAGCGCGCCGCGCAGCGCGCCGAAGGCAGCACGCCCGTCGTGCGCTTTCGTATGCCGCTCGAGGGCGTGACGAGCGCGCCTGACTTCCTGCGCGGCGAGATCGAGTTCGAGAACGCGACGCTGGACGACTTCGTCCTACTCAAGTCGGACGGCTACCCGACGTACCAGCTCGCGTCGATCGTGGACGACCACCTGATGGAGATCACGCACGTCCTGCGCGGCGACGAGTGGATCTCCAGCGCGCCGCGCAACTTCCTGACTTACCAGGCGTTCGGCTGGGAGCCGCCGGTCTTCGTCCACCTGCCGATCGTCGTCGGACCGGACAAGGCGAAGCTTGCCAAGCGCCACGGCGCCCAATCAGCGCTGGAGTACCGCGACGAAGGCTACCTGCCGGAAGCGATGTTCAACTTCCTCGGGCTGCTCGGCTGGTCGCTGGACGACCACAGCGTCGTGATCTCGCGCGAGCAGTTTATCGAGAGCTTCGCGCTGGAGCGCATCGGCAAGAACCCGGCCGTCTTCGATCTGGAGAAGCTCACCTGGATGAACGGCGTCTACATCCGCGAGCACGTCTCCGAAGACCGCCTTGTCGCGCTGCTGACCGAGCGCCTCGACCGCGACTTGCCAGAGGACTGGAGTCGGCCCATCGATCGAGATCTCGTACGCAATCTGCTCCCGCTGATCCGAGATCGTATGCAGACGTTGGCGGAAGCAGTGCCGATGGTCGTTGGCTTTTTTAGGCCAGATAACCCAGACCAGATTGTGCGCCCTGCCACACTCATAAACAGGCCACAATTCTGGCCGCCCGAAATATTCCAAGGACCGGCGCGCGACGAGCTGCTCGGCAAGAAGTTCAAAGACAACCCCACGGCCGCGCGCGACGCGCTCATGAAAGCGAAGGAGCGCGTCGAGGCGCTGTCGAGCTGGGACCACGCCTCGCTGGAGTCGGCGCTGCGTTCGCTGGCCGAGGAGCTGGGCGTTAAAGCCGGCGATCTCTTCATGCCGGTGCGCGTCGCCGTCACCGGCAAGCCGGTCTCGCCGCCGCTGTTCGAGAGCATGGAGCTGCTCGGCCGCGAGCGCTGCCTGCGCCGCCTCGACGAAGCGATCGCGTCGCTAGGGTAGGGGCACCGACGGTCGCCCAATTGCCGCCTCCGGCGGACCCGTGTTATTCTGCTTTAGACGTTGGGGATTCGTCTAATGGTAGGACAGCGGATTCTGGATCCGTATGTGGGGGTTCGAGTCCTCCATCCCCAGCCACTCAAGAGCTAGGCCGATCTGTCCTTCCGCGCAGGGACGATTGTACACGGGGCGCGTTCGTCTAGTGGCCCAGGACGCCGCCCTCTCAAGGCGGAGATCGCGGGTTCGAATCCCGCACGCGCTACCAATCGAATGAGAGAGAGCGGTTCTTCTGCGGAAGAGCCGTTCCTTTATTCTGGCCACAGATGAACACAGATTGACACAGATAGTTAGAAATTCCCACCGTGAAAATCTGTGTCCATCTGTGGCTAATTCGTCGTCTTCCGCCGGATCAGCATCAGCCCGTCCCGCACCGTTAGCAGCACGTTCGACACGCGCTCGTCGTGCAGGACGTGGTCGTTGAACGACGCGATGGCGCGCGCGCTCTCGTCCCGCGGATCGAGCACCTCGCCGCGCCAGAGCACGTTGTCGACGGCGATCAGCCCGTGCGGCGACAGCAGCGGCAGCGCGGCCTCGTAGTAGTTCGTGTAGGTCGGCTTGTCCGCGTCGATAAAGACGAAGTCGAACGGCTCCCGCAGGCGCTTCATGTTCTCCAGCGCGCCACCTTCCAGCACCGTGATCTTGTGTCCGTGCGGGCTGCGTTCGAAGTAGCGCTTGCCGAACGCGATCGTCCGCGCGTTGATGTCGCAGGTGATCAGCTCGCCGTCGTCCGGCAGCGCGGCCGCCATCATCAGCGCGCTGTAGCCGGTAAACATGCCAATCTCCAGCACGCGCTTTGCGCCCACCGTCGCGACGAGCATCTGCAGCAGCGACCCTTCGACCGGGCCCGACAGCATGCCCGCCATCCGGCCCATCTCGGCGTGCGTCTCGTCGACCAGCTCCTGCACCAGCGGCGGCAGCGGCTTCGTGTGCGCGACGGCGTACTCGTCGATCTTCTTCAGCGCGGCCTTCGTTCCCATACCGGCCTCCCTTCCGAACGCACAAGTGTAGCGAATTGTCCGCCCGGCGAAGGGAAACGGATCCCGCGGCTAAGGCAATTGCCCGCCCTGCCTTGTTACACTCCACCCGCGATGACGGCAACCGAAACCGACCTCGCTTCATTGCTCCGGCCGCGCTCGGTCGCGATCGTCGGTGTGTCGGCCAACGCCGATAGCCCCGGCCACGACTACCTGCGTTCGCTGCTCGACTTCGGCTTCAAGGGCCCGGTCTACCCGGTCCATCCGCGCGAGCGCGAGCTGCTCGGCCTGACGGCGTACCCATCGCTGCGCGATGTGCCCGGCGACGTCGACTACGTGATCTCCTGCATCCCGGCCGAGGGCGTCCTCGACCTGCTCGACGCCTGCGCCGGGAAGCGCGTGCGCGCCGTGCAGCTCTTCACCGGCCGCTTCAGCGAGACGGGCAACGCGGACGCGGCGGCGCTCGAACGGCAGGTGCTCGACCGCGCGCGCAAGGCCCGCGTGCGCCTGATCGGCCCGAACTGCATGGGACTGCACGATCCCGGCTGGGGCCTCTCGTTTCGCACCGACCTGCCCCGCCGCGTCGGCCCGGCCGCGTTCATTTCGCAGA
>JBIOYF010000018.1:0-2726 GCA_044870035.1 Dehalococcoidia bacterium | reverse complement strand
GCTCTACGCCGTCGCCGACGGCTACCCGCACGCGAACGCCCACGCCGACCCGAACGCCAACCCCCGCCGGCCGGGCGGGCGACGCTAACTGCGACGGCACCGTCAGCAGCATCGACGCGGCGCTGGTACTGCAGCTCATCGCAGGGCTGGTCGGCTCGCTGTCGTGCCAGCAGAACGCGGACGCGAACGTAGATGGGTTCGTCAACGCGATCGATGCGGCGCTGATCCTGCAGTTCACCGCCGGACTGCTCAGTCAGCTACCGCCCTAACGAATCCTCCCTCACCCCGACCCTTGCGGGGAAGGGTCACCCCTCTCCCGCGAGCGGGCGAGGGGAACACGTTCAGGGCAGGGCCTTTAGTGACGGGCCGCTGGCGACCTAAAGGTCGCCCCTACACGTTCCTCCCCACCCACTGTGTCTCCGGAGAAAGCAGTCATCAGCCGGCGCTGGAGGTCTCCGCGTGGGGCTCATCGAGCCGGCGCTGTCCCGGCAGGAACAGTGCGATCGCGAGCAGTGCGACGATCAACGTGACGCCCACGCCGGCGACGAGCCACTGAACCCCAAAGGCGTCGGCGAGAGCGCTCTCGGGAAACGCGACGAAGGGGCTGACCGCCCAGCTGATCATGTAGACGCTCATCACGCGGCCGTAGTACTCGGGGCTGGTAGACGACAGCACCATCGTGTTGTTGAGCGCCCAGTAGCCGTTCGAGGCGAAGCCGACGAAGAGCAGCGCGCCGAGACCGAGCCACAGCGTCGGCGCGGCACCGAGCAGGACCAGCCCGACACCGAACGCCAGGCCGCCGGCCATCTGGATCGTCGACCGGCGCGAGGTGTTCGAGAGAGACGCGACGCCGAGCGCTCCGACCAGCGCGCCGGCCGCCATGACCGCGCCCATGACACCGACCCAGTCCTTATCGACGTGGTAGACGCGCTCCTGGAACACCGGGAAGAAGCTCCGGTAGGGCATCGCGATCACGATCGGGATGAAGCCCATCAGCAACACGTACGGCAGCGTCGGGTGGCGGCGTACGTAGCGAAGGCCGTCGGCCAGCTCGTGGAGCGGATGACGGCGCTCTCGATTGGCGATCGGCTGCCCGCCGGGGATGCGCATGATCATGAAGACGACCACGACGAAGCAGCCCGCCATGAGAAAGTAGATCTCCGCCAGATCGACCTTCGGGACGGCGATCAGGATGGCGGCGAGCGCCGGCCCAAGAATGCCGGTGAAGGTGAACGCGGCGCTGTTCAGCGCGACAGCGTTCATCAGCTGCCCTTCCCCGACAAGCTCCGGGATCCAGGCCTGGCGCGCCGGCACGGTAAATGAGAAGACCGCGCCGTTGACCAGCGCCAGCACAAAGATGTGCCAGACCTGGATCGCGCCGGTCTGGGCCAGCACCGCCGTGATGAGCGCGGTTACGGCCATGATGCTCTGGCTGAAGATGATCAGCGCCCGTTTCGGTAGGCGGTCCGCAGCGACGCCCGCGATAAGCGACGACGGGAGCTGCGTGATGCCCCAGGCCAGGCTGACCAGGCCGATCGCCTTCGCGGTGCCGGCCAGCTCGTAGGTGAGCAGGCCCTGCGCGACGAAGGACATCTGCATGGCCGTAAAGAAGAAGAGCATGCTGGTCCAGAGCGTGCGAAAGTGCCTGTTCGACAACGAGGCGAACATCGGCAGGCTGACCGCGCGCGCCAGGGCGTTCGCCGGGGCGGCGCCGGACGCGGGCAGTGTGCCAGGCGGCTGGAGGGCTGTGCTCATCACATTCGAGGACGGGGAAGCTGTCCCCACCTTACGAGAGGGCCCTCGCTGCCGTCAACGCGGGCGGTCAGATATGCTATTGGGGAAGGATATACTGGTGGTATAATGCCGCAACACGAACCTACGGCGGGAGTAGGAGGCCCGAATGTTCGATAGCTGGCAGCCGGTCCTGGCGCTGGTCGCGGCTATCCTCGTCGCGTACGCGGTCATCCTCTGGCTGGGTACCGTCGTCTGGGTCTATCGCGATAGCCGGGAGCGCACGCGCGACACGTGGTCGCACACTGTCTCCGTGCTGCTCGTCATCCTGTTCAATTTGCCGGGGCTGATCCTCTACCTCGTCCTCCGTCCTCGCGAGACGCTGCTGGAGGCCTACGAACGGCGCATTGAGACCGAGGCGCTGATGGGTGACATGCCCGAACGCCGCGTCTGCCCAGCCTGCCAGCGCGCGGCGCGGGCCGACTATTTGCTGTGCCCCTACTGTCGGACGGCGCTCCGGCAGGCGTGTTCGCGCTGCAGCAAGCCACTGGAGCTGACGTGGATCGCGTGCCCGTACTGCGGCGCGCAGGGGCCGCAGCAGATCCTGGTGCCAGCAACGCCGCTGGCGTCCTCCGACCTTGGTCCGCAGGCGCCCGGCCGGTCGGCCGGGGAGCCCGCGCCGCAGCCGACGCGCCGGACGTCAACGTAGTCCTCCCGTCGGCCTTCTTCCTCCCTCACCCCTGACTCCTCTCCCGCGAGCGGGAGTGAGGACGTGGCGAGCTGGAGGTCGCCACTACAAGGGCCACAGCGCGGCGGCGAGCGTTCCTCCCTCACTCCTGACCCCCCTCCCGCGAGCGGGAGAGGGGAACTTGCGAAGGTAGGCTCCCTCGAGTCAGGGAGGACGTGGCGACCTGAAGGTCGCCGCTACAATCTATATCACGGACGTGGCGAGCTGGAGGTCGCCACTACAGGATGGCGGCGAGCTTTTCGTTGTC
>JBIOYF010000017.1:0-2678 GCA_044870035.1 Dehalococcoidia bacterium | reverse complement strand
GGGCGAGGATGATCGACTCCCAGGACTTGAGCGCGCCGTCTGGCAGGGCGTCCCACGGCTTCTCCCACTGCGTCTCGCTGTAGGGGATGAAGCGCGTCTTCGGCACCGTCTCGCCGGGCTTGGCCTTTGCCTGCAGCTCGGCGAGCTCGTCGGGCGGGATCGGCTCGGTCGCGCCGTAGGCCGGGCCAATCGTGATCCCCGTCGGTCCCTGGGCGACTCTGCGCTCGATCGGAGCGCCGGCAGCATGCGCGTGGGCCTGCGTGCCGTTGACGGCGCGTTCGATCAACACCAGCGTGCCGGAGTTCTTCTGCTGATAGACGAAACGTTCTTCGTTCGCTGTCCCCGCGTCGATCGCGAGGACGCCCCGCTCGCTGAAGCCCGTCGAGTCTTTGATGCGCAGATCGATCGGCACCGCCTGAGTCGCGCTGATGCTCTGATCGTCGACGACGCTCGACTTGTAGGGGTAGGGGTCCGTGGACCAGCGCGCATAGACGGAGACCGTCTCGAACTCGCCGGCGTCCGGCCCGGACGAGCGCTTGAGTTTGAGGTCGATGGTATGTCCCATGTGCAGGCGGATCTGGTAACCCAGCTCGCCTACGCTCTGCACGTCCTTACCGTCGACGGCGAAGATCACGTCGCCGGGGAGGACGCCTGCCCTGGCGGCGGGCTTGTCCGGGATCACCTCACCGACGCGCGCGCGGCTGATGTCGACCTCGCGCGGGATCATCAGCGCCAGGCTGAATAGGACGACCGCGAAGATCAGGTTCATGAACGCGCCGGCGCTGAGCACGACGAGGCGGACCCAGCGCGGCTTCGCCGCCAGGCTCTGGGGATCGCTGGGATCTTCTTCACCGAGCAGCCGGACGAATCCGCCGAGCGGCAGCGCGTTCACCGTGTACTCGGTCTCGCCGCGCTTGACGCCGAACAGCTTTGGCGGGTAGCCCAGCCCAAACTCGAGCACCTTCACGCCCGCCAGTTTGGCCGTGATGAAGTGGCCCAGCTCGTGCACGACGACGAGGAAGATGAGGATGCCGAGGAAGGGCAGGACGTTGTGGGAGAGGATCTCCATTGTATCTAGCTCTTATGGTAACGCATGTGTTGTTTGATGGCCCGCGAGTTGAAGCGCCTGTTGCTGTTTTGTTGCCGGACCGCGGGTTGAAACCCGCGGCTTCCAGCGCTGGTGCGGCGCGGCTTCACGAGGACTAGAAGCCCCCGACCTACACCTTCGCGCGGACCCAGTCCTCGGCGTAGGAGCGCGCCCAGGCGTCGGCCTCCAGGATCGCCCCGAGTTCAGTATCGGGCGCGGAGCGGTGTTCCGACAGCGCGTCCTCTAGCAGATGGGCGATCTCCGTGAAGCCGAGGTGGCCGGCGAGGAAGTGGCCGACGGCGACCTCGTCGGCCGCGGCGAGCGCGGCCGGGTAGGTGCCGCCGTGACGGCCGGCCTTCAACGCGACGGCCAGCGCCGGAAATTTTCGGAAGTCTGCCGGGGCGAAGTGCAGCTCCCCGGTGCGGGCCAGATCGAGCGGCGCAAGCGACGCGCCGGGGAGCCGGTCCGGGTAGCAGAGCGCGACGCGGATCGGCAGGCGCATGTCGGGCTCGCCGAGCTGCGCTTTGACTGAGCCGTCGCGGAACTCCACGAGCGAGTGGATGATGCTCTCGCGGTGCAGCACGATCTCGATCTGCTCGAGTGGTACGTCGAAGAGCCAGCGCGTCTCGATCGCCTCGAAGCCTTTGTTGAGGAGCGTCGCCGAATCGACGGTGATCTTCTGGCCCATCTGCCAGGTGGGGTGGTTGAGCGCGTCCGCAGGCGTGACGCGCGCGAGCTGCTCCGCTGTGTAGTCGCGGAACGCGCCGCCGGACGCCGTGAGGATCACGCGCGCGATCGACGAGTGCCTCTCGCCCCAGAGGCACTGCCAGATGGCGCTGTGCTCGCTGTCGACCGGCAGGAGCTGGCCCTTGCCACGCGCCGCCGCCCGCGTGACGAGCGCGCCCGCCATCACGAGCACCTCTTTGTTCGCGATCGCGACGGCTTTGCCTGCTCCAAGCGCGGCGAGGGTCGCGCCGAGGCCAGCCTTACCGACGGTGCCGACGACGACGAGATCGGCGTCGGGGTGCGCGGCTTGCTCTTCGAGCGTCGACCAGCACACGCCGGGTCCGCACGCCGACTCAAGCGCGGCGCGGGAGCCCGGCTCCTCGCAGCAGATCAGCTTCGGTTTGAACTCGCGCGCCTGCTCCAGGAGCAGCGACGAGTTGCGGCCCGCCGCAAGCCCGATCACCTCGAAGCGCTCGCGCAGCGAACGCACGACATCGAGCGTCTGCTGGCCGATCGAGCCGGTGGAACCGAGGATGACGAGTCGCTTCGTCTTCAACCCACGAGCCTGTAGGGCTGCGGCCTGTCATCGGCGCGTTCGATGCCGTCGTGCGCTTCGAGGTTGAACTTCACGGACTCCATGTATCCTTGCACCCCAGCCTAAAGGCTGGGGCAACCTGATCGCTCGGCTAAAGTGCCCCAGCGTTTACGCTGGGGGTTTGTTGACCCATCTATTTCACCACCCAGATCAGAAAGTAGTATACCACCGGGAAGGTGAAGAGCAGGCTATCGAGACGGTCGAGGAAGCCGCCGTGGCCGGGAATCGCGCTGCCAGCGTCCTTGATGTGCATGCCGCGCTTGATGATCG
>JBIOYF010000016.1:0-25718 GCA_044870035.1 Dehalococcoidia bacterium | reverse complement strand
GTGACGCTGCGCTTGTTGAGATTGAGGTTGAAGAAGTAAAGGCTGCGCTCCAGGCCGGCTTCGTCGTGATAGAAGGGCGGCAGGTTGCGCGCTGGATCGCCGCCCTGCGGCTCGATCTTGATCACGTCCGCGCCCAGGTCCGCGAGCAGCTTGGTGCAGTAGCCGCCCAGGTCCTGCGTGAGATCGAGGACGCGGATGTCGCCGAGGGCGGTCGGTGTCTCGGTCATGGGCTACGGTGATTCTACTGGACGGAAGGAAGATGTCAAACGCGGCTCTTAGGTAAGATGCGTGCGCCATGAAGGTCGAGCTGGTGGAGGCGACAGAAGACGACCGCGAGCTGGTGGAGAACCTCGCGCAGCTCTACGCGTATGACTTCAGCGAGACCCTCGGCTTCGACGTGGAGCCCGCGGGACGGTTCGAGCAGGCGGACCTGAGGGAGTGGCCGAGCGACCAGCGAACCTTATTCATCATACGCGCGGATGGCCGGCCGGCCGGGTTCGCGCTCGTGGGCATGTACAGCGTGCTCACCACGTCGCCGGACGTCACGGACATGAACGAGTTCTTCGTCCTGCGAAAGTACCGCAGGCACGGCGTGGGCCGGGCGGCGGCGCATAAGCTGTTCGACATGTTTCCCGGCCGCTGGGAGGTGCGCGAAGTCGGGCCGAACGTCGGCGCGCAGGCCTTCTGGCGGCGCATCATTGGTGACTACACCGGCGGAGACTATGAGGACCGGGTCGTCGAAGGCAAGCGCGGGCCCGGGCCGGTGCAGTTCTTCGTGAGCAGAACGAAGCGATGAGCGTCAGCATCGAATGGCTCGGCGTCGCGACGTTCCGGCTGCGCATCGATGACCTCGTCGTCTTTCTCGACGCGTACATGGACCGGGTGCCGTCCGCGCCGCCGGTTGGGCTGTCGAGCACGGAGATCGACCGGGCGGACTACGTCCTGGTCGGCCACAGTCACTTCGATCACCTGCACGGCGCGCAGCACATCGCGAAGAACACCGGCGCGACGATCATCGGCTCACACGAGACGTGCCGCGTCATGCGCGAACAGGGCGTGGCGAACGGGCAGCTCCGCGCGGCGCAGGGCGGCGAGCGCATTCGACTGGCGGACGGCGTCAGCGTTCGCGTCCTCCCCAGCCTGCACTCCTGCACGTGGAGCGCGGGGACGGTCGATCTCGGTGAGGAGCTGCAGGGCGATCTGGGGATGACGGAGGACGAGCGCTCGGCCAAAGGCGGCGGCCTGCTCGACGCGATCCGGCGCGCGATCGCCGCCGGCGACGAGCAGGCGCTCGCGCTGCGGGAGCACATCGCGACGGCGGCGGGAAGCGTCCACTCCGGCGGCCCGCTGGTCTACCTGATCGAGACGCCGGCGGGCGCGGTCTTCTTCCAGGACACGTCCGGCTGCTGGTCGGGCGTGCTAAGCGGTCTGCGGGCCGAGGTCGCGGTCCTGGCGGCGGCGGGGCGCGGCAACTGGGACGGCGAGCCGTTCCAGGGATCGCTCGCGCAGCTCATCGCGCGCGAGGCGGCGTTGCTGCAGCCGAAGACCGTCATCGTCTGTCATCACGACGACTGGATGCCGCCGGTCACCCACGACACGACCGACGTCACGCCCGTGCGCTACGAGCTGTCGAAGGCACTGCTGAGCGCCGAGCTGCTCGAACTGACGTATCTCTCGCCGGCGCCTCTGCTCGGGTAGCTGCGCGCCGAATCTAGGCAAGCTTCCCTTCGTCCGCGCCCGCCGATCCAGTAAGATAGAGCTAGGTTCGCCCTAGATACAAGGACGGCAGCGTGAAGTATCGCAAGCTGGGTAAGACGGACATCTCCGTGTCGGAAGTCGGCTTCGGCGTCTGGACCGTCGGGACAACGTGGTGGGGCATCACGGACGAGGACTTCGGCGTCGATCTGATGCGCCAGGCGTACGACCTGGGCATCACGTTCTTCGACAACGCGGACTCGTACGGCGACGGCAACGGAGAGGAGATGCTGGCGCGCGCGCTGGGCGATGTGCGCGAGAAGATCGTCATCGCCACGAAGTTCGGCTACGACATCTACAGCACGCCGACGGACGCGCGGCCCGGCCACCAGGAGCGGCCGCAGAACTTCTCGCCGGAGTTCGTGCGCAACGCTCTGGAGCAGAGCCTGCGACGGCTCGGCACCGACTACATCGACCTGTACCAGCTCCACAACCCGCGCATGACGGCGATCGAGAGCGACGAGCTGTTCGCGATGCTGGACGACATGCAAAGCGCGGGCAAGATCCGATCGTATGGCGTTGCGCTGGGACCGGCGATCGGCTGGCAGGACGAGGGCCTTGCCGCGATGCGCGGGCGCGGTGTCGGCGCGCTGCAGACGATCTACAACCTGTTCGAGCAGGACCCCGGGCGCGCCTTCTTCCCCGCCGCTCGCGAGCGCGATATCAGCGTGCTGGTGCGCGTGCCGCACTCGTCCGGGATGCTCGAGGGCAAGTACGGCGCCGACACGACGTTCTCCGAGAACGACCACCGCAGCCACCGGCCGAAGGAGTGGCTGACGGAGGGCCTGGAGAAGCTGCGCGCGATCGAGTTCCTGACGAGCGGCACCGGCCGCACGATCGGCCAGGCGGCGCTCCAGTTCATTCTCGCGGAGCAGAGCGTCTCGTCGACGCTGCCCAACATCTACAACGCAGAGCAGCTACGCGAGTTCGCCAAGGCGCCGGACACGCCAGCGATCGCGCAGGACGAGCTCGCTCGGCTCGCCGAGCTCTACGACCGCAACTTCGGCGTCGAACCGGCGGCCGAGCCGGCTGCAGCGGAGCGCTAGCGTGGGCGGTCGACCGGACGCTGCAGCGCAGCCCGGCGGGCAGCCGACGCAGCGCCAGTTCGTCAAGTTCACCTTCTACAAGATTGACGCGGAGTGGCGGAAGCTGTCGCCGGACGAACGTGCGGCCGCGCGAGCCGAGCTCTGTGCGGCGGTCGAGTCGTTCGGCAATCGCATGCTCGTGCGCAGCTACAGCCTCTCCGGGCTGCGCGGCGACGCGGACTTTCTGCTCTGGCTCGTCTCGGACCGGCTGGATGACTTCCAGGAGCTGGCGACCGCGGTCTTCAGCACAGCCGTGGGGCCGTACCTCTCGGTGGCGTACTCGTACCTCTCGATGACGCGCCGCTCGATCTACAAGACGCCGAGCGACTCAAAGGAGATCGACGGCCGGCTGCGCGTGGAGCCGGGCCTGGCGAAGTACCTGTTCGTCTACCCATTCGTGAAGACGCGGCCGTGGTACGAGTTGCCGAAGGACATCCGCCAGCAGATGATGGACGAGCACATCGGGATCGGCAAGAAGTACCCGTCGGTGAAGCTGAACACGACCTACTCGTACGGCATCGACGACCAGGAGTTCGTCGTGTCGTTCGAGACGGATAGTCCGTCCGACTTCCTCGATCTCGTAATGGAGCTGCGCGAAACGAAGGCGAGCATGTACACGCTGCGCGACACGCCGACGTTCACCTGCGTCTCGATGCCATTGCCGGACGTGCTGCTGCACATCGGCGCTCCGGGAGACACGCGTTTGCCCCAGCGCGCGACTGCCGGCAACGGGGCGGAGACGTGGGCGCCGGTCGCAAAGCTCTCCGAAGTGCCGGACGGCGGGGCGAGGGTGGTGCACTATCGCGGCGAACAGGTCGCGCTCTTCAACATTGACGGCCGTCTCTACGCGATCTCGAACCGCTGCTCGCACGCGAACGGCCCGCTGGCGGAGGGACGTGTCGAGGGCGCGGCTGTCACCTGCCTGTGGCACGATTCGCAGTTCGATCTAGCGACGGGCCAGCCGCTGCGCACACCGGCGCAGCGTCCCGTTGCGACGTACGCAGTGAAGCTT
Organism: Dehalococcoidia bacterium; assembly: GCA_044870035.1. Lineage (GTDB taxonomy): Bacteria > Chloroflexota > Dehalococcoidia > DSTF01 > RBG-16-68-14 > JBBDXS01. The sequence continues at coordinate 21,866 of JBIOYF010000016.1, read as the reverse complement.
GACGGCGACACGGTCCTGCTCGCGCCGGCTGGCGCGTCCGTGATAGCGGAAGCGTAGCCAAGTAGCGCGGTAGTAGAAGTAGCCCGCCCTGAGAAGGGCGGGCTACGTAGTCTTGTCGGACCGGCGGCTAGATCAGCCCCGCGTCCCTCTGCAGGATGAGCGCCGCGTCCACCGACGTGATGCGCCCGTCGCGGTTGAAATCAGCGAGGTCCGGGCAGGGGACCGACGAGCGCAGGCGGGCGACGTACTGAAGCACGATGAGCGCGTCGATGCTGTTGACTAGCCCGTCGCAGTTGGCGTCGCCCTGGAGGTTCGATGGCGGCGGTTCCGGTGCCAAACAGTGGACGCCGCCGTGCTCGATGTTGACTGCTATTGGCTGCGGCGCGCCGTCCGTCGCGTCGGCGAATTCGACCGCCGTGATGGCGAGCGCGGTCGCCCCTTCTCGGTCGCAGTGGAAGCCAAGCGTGCCCAGCGTCAAGGTGCCCCGGAGGCCGGTGGCGCTCGCGCCGACGATCGCGACCGTACCCGGCGCAAAGTGCATATTGCAGACGCCGCCCGAACCGGGGGTGCATGTCGTCGGTGTCAGGATATCCGCGTCGTAGTCGACCTCGATCTGCCACGCGCCGAGGCCGGGCGCTCCGACGTCGGTCGCTTCTAAGCGTGCCTGCTTATTTTCGCCGCTGAGCGCGGTGATTTGGTCTATGCTGAGCCTGCTGGTACCAGCAAAGGCGTGTGATGCCACCACTATTGAGATGATGAGCCCGAATGCCGCGGCAAGCCCAATCTTCCATCGCCCCGTGAGTTTCCCTACCTTGCCCACCTGCATACTTCTCCTTCCTGGATACCGACCGGCTGTTTCGCTGGTCGGCGCCGCTCTCCCTACCCAGCCTGTTCGTGCGCTTCCGCCGGGTGGCATCGCCGGCGGCCCGGTGGTCTGCCAAACCGAAGCTAACGCACGCCGTCCCTTGTTCAGACGACGAAGTAGGGGAAGTGCTCTCTCGCAATTAGGTGGGCTTCCCCCGTCACCGGCGCCGACGAACGGTATGCTACTTTCGCGGCGAATCCTCTGTCAACCCCAAAGCTGTTCGAATCGGGTCCAGCGATGCCCCGGAGGTCGAAATTCTGTATCGCGGGAAAAATTACCGCATAGGTGCTTGACAAGCGCTCGATCCTATGGTGAAGTAGGCCTTGACGCTCGGTGGTGGGACTGTCAATTGTGTCTCCTCGCTCCATGGCGTGCAACGCCGGCGTCCTTGGACCGGACGAGTGACGGTAACCGTCCGTCATGAGTCTGGAGGAACGGCTTTCAGGGGGAGAGGGAGAGAACTATGAAGGTTCGTCTTGGAGCGACTCTTAGCCTCATTCTGGGAGTAGGACTGGCGGCCTTCTCCGCCGTTAGCTTGTGGCCTGGTTCGGCTGAGGCGACGACTTACACCGTTAACGTTACGTTGAACGAAGCGCAGGCCATCAGCACCTGCAACCCCAACCCACCGCCGGCAGGCGGCGGCGGCAGCGCCACCGTAATATACGACGATAGTACGGACATGCTCTCCTGGAACATTTCGTTCCAGAACCTGTCCGGTCCAGCACTCGCCGCGCACTTCCACGGGCCGGCATCGCCGGGAACGGACGCAGGCATCCAGGTCACTATTGGCGACCTGACCTCTCCCAGTGTTGGCAGCGCTATGCTGACGCCCACGCAGGAGACGCAGTTCCTGCGCGGTCAGTGGTACATCAACTACCATACGGCGATGTGCGGCGGCGGAGAGATCCGCGGTCAGGTCACAGGCGGCGGCGTCGGCGGTGTGACCGAGTTGACCGACCCGGCGCGCGCGCCGTTGAACGCAAGCGGCGGTTCGGACCACAATGGCCTGATCGCCGGCTTGGCGGCCGCAGTTGCCGCACTTTCGCTTGCCGGCGCGGGCGGTGCCCTTCTGGCTGCGCGACGTCTGCGTCGGTAGTCGAGCGCCGCGGAACGGTGCGGCTAATGTGTGCAGTGCGACGGGTGCGCCCGTCGCAGGCGGGGAGCGAGTCGGTGTCCGCTCGAGCGGTGGACACCGGCTCGGCGTTCCTAGGGGGAGTTTGGAGGTAGGCGATGTCAATGATGCTTCGTGTCTTGGCCGTGTTGCTGCTCGCCGCTGGCGCAGCACTCACTCTCCCCTTACACCAGGCCTCGGCGGCCACGGTCAATATCGCGGTGAGCGGCACTTTCGGCCAGTATTGGTTTTGCAACTCCGCTTACCAGGGCGGCGTGTGTCCCACGATGGTTAATGTGGGTGACACCGTGCAGTGGAACTTCAACGGCGATGCCTACAGCGCCCACTCGACGAGGCACTGCAGTGCCGGGTGCACCGGCAGCCCGACGGGCGGCACGCCGCTGTGGGACTCGCCGATTGCGGCGGTCCAAACGTACTCCTATACGTTTAACACGCCCGGCAGCTATCCGTACCAGTGTGAGGTGCATCCGCTGGACATGCAGGGCGAGATCACCGTCGTTGCCGGCGGCGTGGGTGGGGAGACGGAGCTTGCTGACGGCGTGGCAGCCGGTTTGCAATCGTCGAACGGATCGGGCAGCCGCCTGGGGCTGTGGTTGGGCCTGGCGGCAATCGCGGCCGGAGCGGTCACGCTGATGAGTGCGAGCTGGCTCGCTCGACGGGCGCTAGCTGCGCGGCAGCCTTAGCGTTAACTTGTAAGGGCCATGGCCGGTCGACCACGAGGCCGCCGCAGGGCGCCCAAGCCGCGGGCGTTCCGACCCACGCGCCTGGTCGTCGTTGCAGCGGCTATCGCTGCGCTCGTCGCGGTTGCCGGCGTGGCCGCGTGGCTGGCCTTAGGGCGCGGAGGCGCCGGTGACGACGGGCCACCCCGAGCGGCGATCGTCGATCAGCTGGCGTTCAACATCAAGAACCCGGACTTCGTGACGAAGGCGACGGGCCTGCTGGAAGAGGCCGGCTATCAGGTCGATTACTATCCTCCCGAGCAAGTCACGGTGGACTTCTACCGCGAGATCGCCTCCAGGGGCTACGACTTCATCCTGTTCCGCGCTCACGCCGACCGGCTGCAAGCGACCGCCAAGGACGGCACGAAGTTTGACGATGTGGTGCTCTTTACGACGGAGCCCTACGACAAAGAGAAGTACGTCCCGGACCAGGCGGCGAACCGGCTCGTTATCGCGCGGTACGATACGGGCGGGGAGCCGTATTTTGGCGTGGCGCCCGGCTTCTTTCGGAGCACCGGCGGCAACTTCCACGGTGCAACGATCGTTGTCATGGGCTGCGAAGGCTTTCTGACCGACCGCACCGCAGAGGCGTTCGTCCAGATGGGTGCGAAGGCATACATCAGCTGGAATGAGACCGTGACCGCCGGTCACACCGACGCGGCGACCGAAGTGCTGCTGCAACACCTGCTAATCGAGCGGAAGACGCCGCCGGAAGCCGTCGCGCTGACGATGGCCGATGTTGGGCCGGATCCTATGTATGACAGCAGGCTGCGGGCATATCCGCCGGGCAACTAAGTTGTAACGTTTGCGCCGTCTTCATCGCGTCGTAGATCGAGTATACTGGGCGTTGACATAAGCACGCCCGTAGTTCCTCGCCGAGGCACCGCCCATGTCCCGAATCGCGCTACGCCCGCTGCGCATCTTCGTGCCGGCCCTGCTCGCCGGCGTGATCCTGGCCGCCGTTGCGCCGGGCGGCGTCGCGAACGCGCTGCCGCCGGCGGGAACGGACACGGTCGACGTCAGTGGCCAGATCAGCATCACGAGCCGGACCGGTCAGGAGACGGTCACGCTGACCGGAACGGCAACCATCCAGCGCGCCGCGCCCCATATGAAGGGCAGCGTTGAGGCGATCGATGCGGAGATCACCGCGCTGAGCCTGTCCGGCAACAGCGTGACAGGACCCGTCACCGTGACCGAGAGCCCGTCACTCGCTTCGAACGGAGAGATCCGTTCGTTGAGCGACGGGTCGTTTCCGGCCACGAGCTTTTTCAACGTCTACGCTGTCGTCGTCGTACCCGCGAGCCCGTCACCGTCAGTAACGCTCTATAACCAAAGCGGTGCGCCACTCGTGTTCGGTAACGGGTCACTCAACGGCTGGCCCCCGTACAACGCTGTCTACATCACGGCGCCGAACCCCTGCGTCTTGCTGCTCCCTTCGGTCTCCAACCCGGCGCAGATCTGTGTCACGGGTGGCGTCATGACGCTGAGCACGGCGGGCGTGGGCGGAGTGACGGAGCTGGCCGGCATCGACCAGGAGCGCGAGACGGTCGATACGGAAGGCGCGGCTCGGCGCGGTGCCGGGATCGCCGTGGGGTTGCTGCTCTTCGCCACGGTTGGCCTGGCGGGCTGGTACGCGCGGAGGAAGCTGCGCCCGGAACGCTAAGGCCTGCGCGTTGGCTGTTCTAGAACACGGGTGCTACCATGCGGTCGCCCGATGGACCTCCTGCGCGATCTCAATCCTCCTCAGCTAGAAGCCGTCCAGCATACCGAGGGCCCGCTCTTGATCCTGGCCGGTCCGGGCAGCGGCAAGACGCGCGTGATCGCGCACCGGATCGCCTATCTGATCGCGAACGAGCACGTCCATCCGTACCGCATCGTGGCGGTGACGTTCACGAACAAGGCCGCGCGCGAGATGCGCGACCGCGTGTCCAGGCTGCTCGGCGAAGACGCCAATCCGGCGCTGCTGGGCACGTTCCACGCCGTCTGTTCGCGCATCCTGCGCGTCGATGGCGGGGCGATCGGCATCGAGCGCACGTTTACGATCTTCGATGACGACGACCAGGTCTCGCTGGTCAAGCGTGTGCTCGAGGAGCTGGCGATCGACCCGCGCAAGTTCGCGCCGCGCGCGATCCTGTCGTCGATCTCGCGCGCGAAGAGCGAGCTCGCCTCGCCGGCCGCCTACGCAGCGTCCGTGCGGGACTACTTCGGCGAGATCGTGGCGCGGACGTACGCCCGCTACCAGGAGCTGCTGGAGGACGCCAACGGCGTCGATTTCGATGACCTGATCATGCGCACCGTCATGCTGTTTCGTCAGCACGACTCCGTGCTGGAGAAGTACCAGCAGCGCTTTCTGCACGTCCTGATCGATGAGTTCCAGGACACCAACGTCGCGCAGTACCAGCTCGCGCGGCAGCTCGCGGCCGGTCACGGCAACATCTGCGTCGTCGGCGATCCGGATCAGTCGATCTACTCATGGCGGTCGGCGGACATCCGCAACATCCTCAACTTCGAGCGCGACTACCCGAACGCGAAAGTGATCTACCTGGAGCAGAACTATCGCTCGACGCAGAACATCCTCGATTCGGCCCACGCCGTCATCTCGGCGAACCAGCAGCGCAAGGAGAAGAACCTCTGGACCGACCAGCCCGCGGGCGAGCACATCGTCGTCTTCGAGGCCTACGACGACAACGAGGAGGCCGACTTCGTCGCGGCTGAAGTCGAGGAGCTGGTCAAGGCGCGCACATGCCGGCTGGGGGATATCGCCGTGATGTACCGGACGAACGCGCAGTCGCGGCCGCTGGAGGAAGCGTTCATCCGCGAGCAGATCCGCTACCGCATCGTCGGTGGTACCCGCTTCTACGAACGCAAGGAGGTGCGCGACATCATCGCGTACGTGCGGCTCGCGTACAATCCATACGACCGCGTCTCGTTCGAGCGCGTCGTGAACGTGCCGACGCGCGGCATCGGCGACAAGACGCTGGATGAGCTGGCGCGCTGGTCGGAGGACCTCGGCGTGCCGCCGTACGCCGCGCTCCAGCTGCTCGCCGAGGACCGGCAGCCGCGCCCGCACCGGCTCGCGGCGCGCGCGGTCACCGCGCTGCTGAGCTTCCTCGACTTGCTGAACGGGCTGATCGCCGAGGCGAAGACGAAATCGCCGGCCGATCTCATGCAGTCTGTGCTCGACAAGATCGAATACCGGCGCTACCTGCTCGACGAGTTCCGCGAGGAGCGCGAGGACGGCCTGACCGGCGGCGAGCTGCGCTGGGAGAACGTTCAGCAGCTCGTCACGCTGGCGGCGCAGTACGACGGCATGGAGCCGGAGGCAGCGCTGCCGCAGCTCCTCGAGGACGTGGCCCTCGTCTCGGACGTCGACGAATATGAGGAGCAGACCGACGCCGTGACGCTGATCACGCTGCACGCGGCGAAAGGGCTGGAGTTCCCGGTGGTCTTCATGGTCGGCATGGAGGAGGGCGTGCTGCCGCACATCCGCTCCTTCGACGACCCGAACCAGCTCGAGGAGGAGCGGCGGCTCTGCTACGTCGGCATTACGCGCGCGAAGGAGAAGCTCTACCTGGCGCGCGCGTTCCGGCGCTTCTTCATGGGATCGAGCCTGCACCATCCGGCGTCGCGATTCTTGCGCGACCTGCCCGAACACCTGATCGACGCGCGCCGGACGCTCGGCGAAGAGGCCAGCGCGGTCGCCGGGCGCATGCCGCACCTGGCCGGCTTGAGGCGGGGAGGCGCCTCGACCCTCGCCCCTGGACCCTCGACCCCTGCGGATGCCGCCTTCGGCGCGGGCGACCACGTGCGTCACGCGCGTTTCGGCGAGGGCATCGTGGTGTCGTGCAACGTCACGCCGACGGACCAGGAGGTTACGGTCGCATTCAAAGGGGACGCGGGCGTGAAGAAGCTTCTGCTGTCCTATGCGCCACTGGAAAAAGTGTAGTGGCGACCTTCAGGTCGCCACTTTCGACGGGATCGTCTCTCACCCCGACCTGCCGGTCGCCCCTCTAGAGAAGGTGTAGCGGCGACCTTTAGGTCGCCACTGACTTCGAGGTACGAGTATCCCGCCTCCCGCCTCCAGCGTCCAGCTATGGCTTCGTCGCCCTGATCGAGTACATCAGCGGTAGGGAACCGTCGTGCTTGGAGAGGCGCGACATCTGGTCGTCGATCGGCTCCATGATCGGGAGCTGCTCGTGGCACGTGATCGGAAACTCGTGGAAGAAGTCGATGCGCAGACCGGCGTCGATCAGCGCCGTCAGCACCTCGCTGGTCGGATGGCACCACTCGAACGTCACGTCGTGCTCCAGCTTCACGCTCCGATCGGTGTACGTACCGAAGCCCTCCCAGCGGAGCGGCTGATCGGGCTGGAAGTACGGATAGCGAACGATAAGGTCTGTCACGTCGGGCGCGTCATCGAAGATACCAACGATCGGATGGAACTCCGCGACGTAGAACGTGCCGCCCGGTTTGACGAAGTGCGCCGCAACCAGCGCCCAGCGCTCGATATCCGGCAGCCAGTTGAGCGCACCGTACGATGTAAAGACGATATCGAACTGGCCGTCCAGCTTCTCCGGCAGCTCGTACACGTTCGAGACCAGGAACGTCGCGTCGATCCCGCAGTCGGCCCCCAGCGCGCGGGCCGCCTCGATCGCCGGCTCCGAGAAGTCGATGCCGGTAACGATCGCCCCTTCGTCGCGCGCCCAGGAAAGCGTGTCGAGCCCGAAGTGGCACTGCAGGTGCAGTAGCGTCTTACCGCGCACGTCACCCAGCTCCTCCAGCTCGATCGGCTTCAGCTTGCTCTTGCCCGCTTTGAAGCTGGCGACGTCGTACATATCAGAGCGGACGTGGATCGGGACGCACTCGTCCCAGTGGCGGCGGTTCGCTGCTAGGTACTCGTTCATCGCGATGGCGCGGCGATGTCGCGGCGCAGCTGCATAAACCGCAGCACGTCGGCGCGGCCGATGATGCCGGCCAGGCGCCGCCCGTCCATGACCGGCACCTGGTTGATGTCGTTTTCAGCCATCATCTGGAGGACGCGCAGCGCGGGCTCCTGCATCGAGACGGTGTGCAACCGTTCGACGGGCGTCATGGCGCGAAAGACGCTGGTGGTGGGCCACTCGGCGCGGTCCAGGTGGCGCACGTCGGTGAGCGTGACCAGGCCGAGCAGCTCCTCGCCCGCCATGACGGGATAAGCGCGGCCGCGGCCGGCGAGCATGCGGTGGTCGACCAGGTCCGTGATGGTCAGGTCGGGCGGCACCGGCTCGAAGTCGCGCTTGGCTAAGTCGGCCGCAGACATGCCGCCGAGCGCTTCCTGCACCACCACCTGCTCGTAGCTGCTCGCCGAAGCGTTGCGCAGGAACAGGCCGATCAGGAACATCCAGATGCCGCCGATGGGATTGAAGAAGAACTGGATGGCGCCGGCGGCCATCAGCAGATAGGCCACGCCCTCTCCCGTACGCGCGGCGGTGCGCGTTGCGCTGAGCAGGTTGCGATTGCGCGCCCAGACGATCGAGCGGAAGACGCGCCCGCCGTCCAGCGGGAAGCCGGGCAGCATGTTGAACGCCGCGATGACCCCGTTGATGAACGCCAGGTAGCCGGCGATGGCCGCTTCCTGCGGCGCGGCGAAGCGCAGGACCGCCCAGAGGACGGCGAAGGCCGCTCCGATGAGGAGGCTGGTGAGCGGCCCGACGATCGCGATCTGGAACTCTTCGCTTGCGGATTGGGCCTCTCGCCCCAGGTTGGAGACGCCGCCGAAGACGAAGAGCGTGATCCCCTGGACGGGGATACCCCTCGCTTTCGCGACGAGGGAGTGCGAAAGCTCGTGCAGCAGGATCGACGCGAAGAAGATGCCGCTGATGACGACTGCGGCCGCGATCCGCCGTTCGCTGGACCAGTCCGTGTACATGTCGAGAATGCCGTCGTTGCTGGCGAACGACCAGGTGAGCAGAGCAAAGATAAACATCCAGCTCCAGTGGACGAAGATCTGGATGCCGGCGATCTTACCGATGCTGAACGAGCCGCCCATGAGACTTCCCCTTCGGCCGCCGCTTCCAGGGTAGCAGACGGGCGGCCGCCGACCGGACGAGCTGCTAGTACTTCACGTCGACGACGAGGATCGAGTCGCCGATCGCGAAGACGCGGAAGTCGGTGTCCGCATTCAGGCCCAGCACCCACGTTACGACGCCCTCGAAGTCGCAGACCTGTCTAGCCTCCAGCAGCTGGGTCAAGCCGGGCGTGAGATCTGTCGATGCCAGGGTCGGGCTGCCGGTGTCGTCGTGCGCTGCAGCCGGCGCAAGCCGGACCTGGAGGAAGGCCACGCCTTGCATCTGTACAGTCAGACCGGAGCCGCACTCGGACGGAAGTTCCTCGAGATAGCTGATCTGGTAGCCCGGCAGGCCGCCATCGAACTGGAATGTGAGCCGGTCGAAGTCGCCTGGCGAGCCGGCTTGGGCGAGCGTTACGGTGGCGCTCCCTGTGGCCGTACCCGGCCTGATGATCGCTTGGTGGCCGAACTGGGCCTCCGCCGGGGCCTCCGTTGTCTGGATGCTAATCAGTGGCGTGGGTGAGGGAGCCGGCGTCCCAGAAGGCTGGGTAGAAGCCGGCTGAGTCGCGGCGGCCGTGCTCGTCGGCGCGCCTTGGTCGGCGTTTTCGTCGGTACAGGCAACGAAGGCGGAGATTGAGAGCGCGAGCGCGCCGGCGATGAGCAGGAAACGGAGCATGGGACTCTCCTGTGATGAACGGGCTCGATCAATCGAACGCATCGATGAGTTCTTGCAGGGCGCGCATCTGGCCCCCCTGCGTGGATGACGGTACCAGAATCGGCGTCTTGACGCCCGCGGCGTACCAGGCCTCTAGCCCCTCCCGCACCTGCGACACACTGCCGTAGAGCGTCACGTCGGAGAGCCAGCGCTCGCTCAGGATGGACGGGATCTTGTCCTGCTCTCCCGCACTGAGCGCCTTCCGGACAGCCGAGATCTCCTCTTCGTAGCCCGCCTCGATCCAGTAGTTCTGGTAGTTGGGCAGCATGGCGTAGCCGAGGAGCGTCTTGCGCATCACTTCCGCGGCTGCGGCCCTGTCGTCGGAGATGCAGGTGGGGATCATGTTGCCGACGAAGAAGGATTCGTCGTTGCGCTTCTCGTCCGGCAGGTACGAGAGTGACTGCTGCATGTGCGATCGCGCGCCGTTCGCCCAGACGACGCCGTCGGCGACTTCACCGGCGAGCTGGACCATGCGCTTGCGGAGCGTCGCCAGCACGACCGGCGGCAGATCGCCGACGCGCGGTATGCCGCGCAGATCGGCGACGAACTTGCCCATGTCGGACAGCGGCTTACCCGTCTTCACGCCAAGGCGCTGGTGCATAGGGGCGTGGCTGACGCCGACGCCGAACACGAAGCGGCCGCCGCTCAGCTCGTGGAGGAAGGAGGCGGCAGAGGCGAAGTCGGCGACGTGACGCGTGTAGATCGGCTGGATCGAGGTGCCGAAGCGGATCGACTTGGTGGCGAGCGCCAGCGCCAGACAGAGGCTCAGGCCGTCGCCGGCGAGGCTGGGCGCGTAGATGCCGGAGAAACCGCGCCGCTCGATCTGCTGGGCGATGTCGATGGTGGCTTGGCGCCGGCCTGGGACGGCGACGAGGCTAATGGCCGGTTTCATGTTGTGTGAGGCGAAAACAGTCGATCATCGCGCGGACGGAGCCGCTACCGACCGCAACGGTCTGCCCTGCATATGTTCGTGCCCGCGGGTCTCCTGTTTGCCGCCCGAGAGCTTAGCGACAGCGCTCTTCGAGGAGCGCGCGGATCTCTTTGATCGTGGCCTGGCGCCAACCGGCCCAGGCAGGTCCGTGCTGGAAATCGATGTAGGCCTGAATGTGCTGCTGCCGCTCTTCGGCCGGCAGGTCCGGGTTGCGCAGCGGCTCGTTGATCGTGCGCAGCAGCGGCATCTCCTCCTGCGCGAGCGCGGGCCGCTCGATCCAGTGCGCGATGTACTTGTGGTCCTTCGTGTAGAAGACCAACGTGGGGATCGATTCGTGCTCACCGTGGTTGAGGAACTCCGCCATGATGTCCTTGTTCTGATCCCGGAAGAAGACGCGCAGCTCCATGCCGGCGGCCTCGGCCACACGGGCCATCACCGGCAGGCCGCGGAAGACATCGGGGCACCAGTCCTCGCCCAGGGCGAGGCAGCGCGCCGGGCCGTTCGGCAGGGCGACCAGATCGCGCAGGGCGCGCGCATCGTCATCGGAGACCGTCGTTTCGCTGTAGTTCTCCTCGAAGCGCTTCTGGTTGCGCTCGATCTTCGCCAGCCAGTCGGTGTACGTGAGGCCCTGCGCGAAGCGCTCGGATGTGACGACGCTTACCTTCTGTTCGACCATGATCCCACCCCCTGATGCTGATGCCGGTTAGCGCGCTCAGGGTACCGCGGGCCGGACGACGTTACAAGGAACCCCCAGTCTCCCGTTGAGGGCGATGGATGGGAAGCGAAGGCACGCCTTGCAAAAGCATGTAAGTTGTGCGCTGATGTGCCAACATGCCGCCGACTCTAGTCGGCGGTGGCGTTCCTCCTCGCCGACGTAGTCTCGGACGATGCGTTCTGCTAGGATAAGCCAGCCGGAACGTCGCGGGGACGTTCGGCCTGGAGGATTACGTGCGGTTCGCCCGCCAGATCGCGGCGCTGCTCTTCATCATCGCTCTCCCGGTAGCCCTGGTTACCACCAACGTGCGTATCGTCGCGAACACGCCGCGCGTCTACGAGTACGCGACGGACCACTACGACACGACGGCGACGACGGGCATCTCGCGCTCCGAATTGCTGCGCGCGAGCGGCGAGCTGCGCGACTACTTCAACAACGACACTGATACGGTGTTTATCCGCGTCGAGGAGGACGGGCAGCCCGTCTCGCTGTTCAACGACCGCGAGACGGCGCACCTGCGCGACGTGAAGGACCTGTTCCAGGCGAGCTTCCGCATCGAGGAGGCGGCCATCCTGTTCATCCTGGCGTACGTCGTGATGGTGTTCGTCTGGGCGCGCGAGACGAGCGTGCGCATGCTCGCGCGGGAGGTGCTGGCGTCCGGCGCGCTGGGCCTTGCGGTCCTGCTCGTGCTGGGCGTGTTTGCGCTCACCGGCTTCGATGCTGTCTGGACGAAATTCCACGTCGTCGCGTTCACCAGCGGCAACTGGGATTTCGATCCGAGCAGGGATCACCTGATCCAGATGTTCCCCGAGGACTTCTGGCGCGACGTGACGCTCTGGACCGGCGCAGCGACGCTGGCTGAGCTGGCTCTGCTCTCAGCCGCGGCGGGGCTGTACTTAGGCTTGACGCGTGAGCGGCCGGAGCGAGCGACCCTAGCTGGGGGCGTGCGCGCAGAAGCGTAGCTCAGTGGCTGCCGCAGCTGCAGTTGCCACCGCAGGCGCAGCCGCCGGCGGTCGGCGAACGCTCCGCCGCGCTACCGGCCCACGAGCGCGCTGCGACGAGCGAAACGACGCGCGTTGCGCCCGTGTGCCCGCTGGGGCAGGGGGCCGGCTCCTCGGCGCGGCTGATCGGGCGCAGCAGCTCGAACGTGGTGCGGCATTTCGAACAGCGGTACTCGTAGAGCGGCATCAATTGGACCCACTTGGCATCCTAACGCCAGGTCGAATGGCCCGTCAATATGGGCGTAGAGGTTGGTACCGTTAACGCAGGAGCTAGAAGCGATGTCCAAGAGGCCCCCGCTTGTCGCACTTGGCGTGGTGCTGATCAGCCTCGTGGTGCTCGCCGTCTTCTCGGCCGCGATGATGGCCAACATGATGGGCGACGGCCACTGGGGGATGATGGGCGGCGGCCGCGGCTCGGACCCGAACCGCGAGACGCCCCAAGCCGTACATGACGTGCGAATCGAGGACTTCGCCTTCGCGCCCGCGAACATCGTCGTCGATGTCGGGACGACCGTAACGTGGACGAACTACGATGGGGCGCGCCATACGGTCACGAGCGACGAAGGCGACGAGCTGGAGAGTCCGCTCTTCGGACGCGGCGAAACGTATAGCCACACGTTCGATCGTGCGGGCGAGTACGCGTATTACTGCAAGCCACACCCGTTCATGAAAGGCCTGGTGACCGTGCGCTGACCGCATGGTGTCAGCGCGCCATCCGATCGCAAGACAACAGGAAAGGGGCAAAGTACCTCTGGTTCCTTGCCCCCCGTTGCCAGGTGCTACTCTAGGTAGTCCTTCAGCTTCTTGCTGCGCGAGGGGTGGCGCAGCTTGCGGAGCGCCTTCGCCTCGATCTGGCGGATGCGTTCGCGCGTCACGTGGAACTCGCGGCCGACTTCCTCCAGCGTGCGGCTGCGCCCGTCCTCCAGACCGAAGCGCAGGCCGAGCACCTTGCGCTCGCGGTAGGTGAGGCTGTTCAGCACGTCGGTGACCTGCTCCTTGAGGAGCTGGTGCGACGCGGCCTCCGCGGGCGCCAGGGCGTTGTCGTCTTCCAGGAAGTCGCCGAGGTGGCTGTCTTCCTCCTCGCCGATCGGCGTTTCGAGCGAGACCGGCTCCTGCGACACTTTGATGATCTCGCGGACGCGTTCTGGGGCGATCTCCATCCCCCTGCCGATCTCTTCGCTGGTGGGCTCGCGGCCGAACTCCTGGATCAGCTTGCGGCTGACGCGGACGAGCTTGTTGATCGTCTCCACCATGTGGACCGGGATGCGGATGGTGCGCGCCTGATCGGCGATGGCGCGCGTGATCGCCTGCCGGATCCACCACGTAGCGTACGTGCTGAACTTGTAGCCCTTGCGGTAGTCGAACTTCTCGACGGCGCGGATCAAGCCGATGTTGCCCTCCTGGATCAGATCGAGGAGCGACATGCCGCGCCCGATGTACTTCTTGGCGACGCTGACGACGAGGCGGAGGTTCGCTTCGGTGAGCTTCTTCTCGCCGCGGTAGCCCTCTTCCTTCAGCTCTTCGAAGTGGTCTTGCAGCTGCTCGATGTTGCCGTTCAGCCCTCGGATGTGTTCCCAGGGCGGCGGCAAGAGATGCTTCTCGCCGCCGGCTGCCTGCGCCGCGAGGGAGATGAGATCGGGCGTGAGGATGTGCGTGATGACCGAAAGCCGCACGAGCGAGCGCTCGGCGCGTTCGAGCTCGCCGCGCATCGTTTTCGCCACGTGCTCGGCCAATGCCTGATCGATCTCGCCATCGATGGCGTTCCGCAACGTCTCGTTGACGACGAGCCCCGACAGCGGTGACCGCTTCGCGTTGAGGTACTTGGCTACGGTGTGGAGCGTGCGCCGCTCCCCGTCGAGCTCCTGCAGGAGCGTGAAGAGGATCTCGGCGCCCGTTGGGCCTTCGCCGTGTTCGTCCACCCATTGCTGCTCGATGGCCTGTACGTGCTTGCCCTCCTCCATGTGCCGGGCGAGCCGCTTTTCGTCCGCGCCGGAGAGGAGGTAGACCTTGCCGATCTCGCGGAGGTACATCCGGACCGGATCGTCGACGCCGTCGCTTTCGGGCTCGGGCTCATCGAGCTCGGGCTCGTCCTCCTCTTTCGCGGACGCGGCCCATGCGTTGGCCTGCGTCGCGGGATCGGCGTCGGAGGTCTCGGTCAGGCCGGCGGCGCTGAGGACGGCGACGCTGTCGGCGAAGCGCGCGTAGATGTCGTCGATGTCTTCCTTGCTGCCGGCCGCCGCATGAGCGGCGTCTTCAGTAGCGGCGGAGCTCTTACGCCGGCCCGTTGTGGGCTTGCCGTTCGTCTCCGTACGTTTGCTGGTCATCGCTCGACCTCACTTTGCGGGGATGTCTCCGCTCGCTGCGCCGATCGTGGACCTAACGCTGACTGGTGGAGCTTCTTGCCCATCTCTTCATCCTCGAGAAGGCTTGCCGCCAGCTCATGAGCGCGCGGATCGCCGGCGGGGGTGGCGGTACGTTCCGGCTGCTCGCCGCTGCGCGTTTCCTGAAGCACCGCTGCTTCTTCCACGGCCGCGCTCATGTAAGGCTGCAGGTCCGGCTCGCTCAAGGCGGCTGTGCTGGCCTGCTTCGCCTGCGACAGTCTACGCAAATCGATGCGACGGACGCAATCCTCAAACGCTTCTCGCAGACGAGATGTTTCCAGAAATGGCACGTCGCGTTGCAATATTCGGTCAACATATGAATGAAGTTCATCCGGCAGCGCTTCGCGAATGTCATCAAGATTTATCGAGTTGCGCCAGGCCTCGTAGATTGCCCGGTGTTCGCCAAGCGAGAAGATGTCGGGTGATAGCGCCATGCCCTCGGAGCGAAGGTCCGGATACCGCAGCAGCATGGCAAGGCAGTACTCCTCGCCATGCTCGCGGGCCGCGCGCGTTGCGGGCGCGATGGTAGGTGCTACGCCTGCGCGCGCAGGACGCTTCGCGCTGGTGCGGCGCAGCTCTTCGCGCAGTGCGTCTTCGCCGAGCTGGGCCAGCCGCGCGAGGCGCTGGATGTAGTGCGCGCGGTAGACCGGCTCGTCGATCAGCCGCACGACAGGCAGCAGCTCCTGCAGCAGTTCAACGCGCTGCGCTGGCTGCGACAGATCGTGCCGGCCGGCGACGACGTCGAAGACGTGATCGGTGAACGGCTTCGCGTTCTGGAGCGCGGCGTCCCAAGCCGAGCGGTCCTTGCGGATCATCTCGTCCGGGTCCTTGCCCAGCAGCGGCACGACGTAGAAGTTGATCGCGGCGCGCTTGAGCGCGTTGCGCGACCACTCCTGGACGCGCGCGGTGAACTCCTCGTCCGGCACGTCGCCGGGGTGGGGCGACTCGGGCGTGGCGCGGATGGCGCCCGCCGCGCCGGCCTCCTGGAGGGCGCGCAGCGTCGCCTCGATGCCGGCGGCGTCGGCGTCCATGGCGAGCAGGACCTTGCACTTGAACCGCTCCAGCGCGCGGATCTGCCGCTCGGTGAGCGCGGTGCCCATCGAGGCGACGACGTTCGTGATGCCGTGTTGGTGCGCGGCGATCACGTCCATGTAGCCCTCGACGACGATGACGCTCTTCTCGCGCCGGACCGCCTCCTTGGCCCGGTCGAGCGCGTAGAGGAGCGCTCCCTTGTCGAACATCGGCGTCTGGGGCGTGTTGATGTACTTCGCGCCGCGCGTGGCATCCGCGGAGCCGAGCAGCCGCCCCCCGAAGCCGACGGTCCGGCCGCGGTCGTCGCGGATCGGGAACATAAGACGCCCCCGGAAGCGATCGTGGGCGCCGCGTTCGCCCTCGGCGAGCAGGCCGACGGCGAGCAGCTCCTCATTCGAGTAGCCGCGTTCCGTCAGGTGCGACTGGAGCGCGTCCCAGCTGTCCGGCGCGAAGCCAAGCTGGAACGCCTCGATCGTCTCGAGATCGAGACCGCGCGATTGGAGGTAGTCGCGCGGCTCGCGGGCCGGCTTGGCGTGGAGCAGCGTCTCGTGGAAGAACGCGGCGGCCGCGTCGTTCGCCGCGATCTGGCGCTGGCGGTGCGCGTCTTCCGCTGGATCGCGCCGCTCGGCCAGGCTGACGCCAGCGCGCTGGGCCAGGCTGCGCAGCGCTTCCGCGAACTCGATGTTGTCGCGTTTCATCACGAAGCTGAAGATGTCGCCGCCGGTCTGGCAGGCGCCGAAGCAGTGCCACGTCTGGCGCTCCGGCGAGACGCTGAACGACGGCGTCCGCTCCGTGTGGAACGGGCAGAGGCCGGAGAAGTTGCGTCCGGCGCGCTTGAGCTGGACCTGCTCGCTGATCAGGTCGACGATGTCGACGCGGCTCTTGACGTCGTCGATCGTGGTCACGGGCTTGGCTTCCCTGCGCTGCGGAGCAAGACGATCTGCCCGGCGTGCTCCGACTCGTGCTCGGCCATGCGGGCGAAGAGCGACGCCTCGGTCAGGTCGCCGCGACGTTCGTGGCGGTACGGGCGGGCGAGCTGCTGGGCGGTGAGCGGCTCGAGGAGGCGCAGGACATCGCGCCGCTGAGCGAGCAGTCCGTGGACGATCTGCGGCACGGGCTTGCGTTGCGCCGAACCAGCGTGCTCGCTTCGCTCCTCGTCGGTCATCGATGCGAAGAACGGGTTGTCTTGCGCGAGCACCACATGCGCTCGATCGGCGAGGATGCGCTCTGTAGCGAGTAGATGCGCGAGCACTTCGGCGGCCGTCCATTCGCCCGAAGCTGCACGCGCGCGAAACGCGCTGTCGTCGAGACCGGTGATCGCGTCCATGAGCGACTGTCTGCTCTGCTCCAACTGGGAGATGAGGTCTGGCTTGGCAAGCACGGGCGTTAGTGGGCCGGGGGCCACCACAACATCGTACCAGGGGGCGGAGTGCGCTCGCAGGCGGTTATGTCGCAGTCCGGGGTCGTTATGGGCCCAGCGGCGGCGTGCCGGTGGGGAAGGTGGCTATCGTAGCGGTCGGTGGAGGCGGTCGGTACGGCGTAACAGTTGGCCGGGGCGGCGTTCGCGTCGGGCGCGTCACGCGAGTCGGCTCCAGCTCTGAGGTCTCTGTCGCGGGAGGCTCGTATATCAACGACGTGGGAATGAACGTCACTTCGGCCTGCGGTAGCGGGCCCGGCCCGGAGATGGCGAGCTTCGTAACGTCACCGTCCACGTCGAGGAGCTTCGCGTCAACCCAGCCCCTAAGGTTGGAGTTTGGCGGATAGCGCACCTGGAGCCAGCTTTCGTCCTGGTTCCGGCCGACGACGGTGACGACAGCGCCTCGCGGAATGGTGCCGAGCACCGAATACGTTGGGCCGGGGCCGTTGCGGTACGTCGCGGTGGCGGTCGTCGTTCCGGCCAGGCCACCCAGCGGTCGAGCGGGCGTCTTCTCACCGTCGGGGAGAACGCCGGCGTTCGATGGCGAGCCACCGGTATCGGCGCCACCCTGACCGATCGCGACCAGCACAACGGTGGTGAGCAGCAGCACGACGACGACGCTGAGCGCTGCCAAGATGAACCGGTTGTTGAGCAGCGCCAGCCATCCTTCAGCGACCTGACGGGGTGGTGCCGTGCGGCCGGGACGGCGTGGCGAGAGCGACTCGAGCTCCGGGGGAGGGGGGATCTCTTCGACCGACCCCTCGGCGCCGAAGGGTCTTTCTGTTGTGCTCATATCTGTACGAGAAGGCTAGCAATTGGCGCTAGCGACGAGCCAGCTGCAATCCGAGCGTGTCCGCGCTGCTCAGCGCGTAGAGGTCCGTCATGCCTGCGATGTAGTCGGCGACGCGGCGGATGAGCGGGTCGCCTGGCAGCGTGAAGTCCGACGTGAGCGCATCCGGATGGGCGAGGTAGTACTCGAAGAGGAAGTGGACGACCTGGCGGGCTCGCGCCGCTTCCGCCTGCTGGCCCTCCCACTCGTAGACGTTGGTGAACATGTAGTCGCGCAGCTCGTTTGTTGCCGAAGCGGCTCGCTCGCTCATGTTGATGCGTGGTGTTCCGGCCGCTGCTTGCCCACCATCGCCGCTCGCGGACCATGACGTCTCGATGATGTCGAGCACGAGCGTGTTGATGCGCTGGGCGTGCGTCGCGCCGAGGACGCTGCGCGTGCTGGCGGGCAGGTCGTCGTCGCGCAGCAGGCCGGCGCGGATCGCGTCCGCGATATCGTGGTTGAGGTAGGCGATCGAATCGGCGAGCTTAACGATCTGCCCTTCCAGCGTGCTGGCCGTGCCCCAGCCCTCGGCGAGGATGTCCTCGCGCGTCTTGGAGTGCTTGAGAATGCCTTCGCGCACCTCCCAGGTGAGGTTCAGCCCCTGGCCCGCGTTCTCCAGCTTCTCGACGACGCGCAGGCTCTGCTCGTTGTGGCGAAAGCCTTCCGGCAGCAGCTCGGCCAGCGCGCTTTCGCCGGCGTGCCCGAAGGGCGTGTGGCCAAGGTCGTGGCCCAGGCCGATCGCTTCGGTGAGGTCTTCGTTGAGGTTCAGTCCGCGCGCGATGGTGCGCGCGACCTGCGCCGTCTCCAGCGTGTGGGTCAGTCGCGTGACGAAGTGATCGCCCGTGGGCGCGACGAAGACCTGCGTCTTGTGCTTCAGCCTGCGGAACGCCTTGCTGTGGACGATGCGGTCGCGATCGCGCTGAAACTCCGTCCGGACCGGCGATGGCGCCTCGGGGCGCTCGCGGCCCCGCGATGCGAAGCTCTTCGCCGCGAATGGAGAGAGCAACTCCTCGCGCTCTTCGAGGCGCTTTTGGACGGAGGCAAGGCGGTCGTTCACCGGCTTAAGGATACGCGGTCGATGTTGCTGACGCTCGCTTGTAAGCGTCGCGAGGCGCGGGCTAGAATGGAACGGCGCAGCCGCGTTAGCTTCGCCAGGCCGAAGTGGCGGAATTGGTAGACGCGACGGTCTCAAAAACCGTTGCCCTGCAAGGGGCGTGCCGGTTCGATCCCGGCCTTCGGCACCAAGCACGGTACACTTGTCTGTACCCTGCCGAGTGGTGTAACGGTAGCACAGGGGTCTTTGGAGCCTCTGGTCTAGGTTCGAATCCTAGCTCGGCAACCAGGACGTGTGCGCACTCCCCGATAGCTCAATCGGTAGAGCGGGCGGCTGTTAACCGCTAGGTTGTAGGTTCGAGTCCTACTCGGGGAGCCAAATTCCGAACCGCGACGCGCGTCCAGCGGTAGAGCGGGTCCTTCCGCGGAAGGATTAACCGCTAGGTTGTAGGTTCTCCTTCCTGGGGAGGATAGTGGGGAGCGAACCTCGGAGTGTTTACGGTCTACGTTCTGCGGAACCTACAAGGCCGCCTCTATATCGGCCAAACGGAAGCTCTTCCACGAAGGCTCGAAGAACACGAAGCGGGGAGCGCGGGTTGGACCAGGGCGCGCGGGCCCTGGAAACTTGTGCTCTCCGAGACCTATCGGACTCGGGCGGAAGCCGTGCGTAGAGAGCGTGCGCTCAAGGCTGGTCGCCTCAATCAGGGGCTGCGACGACGACTATCGGTGGAGCGGGTCCTTCCGCGGAAGGATTAAGCGCTAGCCTGGGTGCGCCCGGCAGTAGCGCGGGTCCGAGAATGGACCGGTCAGACGTTGGCTGAGTACAGCCTGGTCATCACGGCTGTGGCGGTGGGCGTTACGATACTGGCGCTCCTCGCCTTCCGCGGTTCGCTGGCGGCGGCGTTCACCGCGGTGGCAAGCTGCCTCGACGGCAGCTGCTAGCAACTGACCGCTAGAAGCCGTCCGCACAGAATGGCGCGTAAAGCGTAGCGAAGAACGCCTCCGCCGCGGCGAGCGACGCTTCGTCGCGCACGCGCGCTAAGCCGGCGAGCACTGCGCCAGCGACCGACAAGTAGCCGTTGAACACCGGCGCCAGCGTGGTTGCGGAGAGCGACAGCTCGGCCTCTCCGTCGACGCGCTCAACGTTGACGGCGCCCCCTGCGACTTCGACGCGCAACGTCCCCTCGTTCCACGGTGCGGAGGCGTCGTTGATCTGGAGCGTGAGCGACTGGTCGTGCGCCGGATAGGCGGGCGCACGCATTCGTAGGGCCGCCTCGACGTCGCAGACGCGCAGCATCATATCGTAGTCGTTCTCGACTTTGACGCGCTGCGTGTCGACGAGGACGCTGAGGAACGGATCGTTGGGAGGTGCGTGAAATGCGATCTGTTGCGGCAGGTCGTGCCGGAGGATGTAGAGCAGCAGGTTGAGATACGCGTCCGGCGAAAGCGCGACCAGCTCCCGGATCCAGAACGGCGGCATGAACTCGTCGTACTGGCGTCGCTGGTAGTAGACCGCGTATCCCTGCGGCTCGCCGTCATCCGTCTCCCAGAGCACGACGTCGCCCGCCGTCGGCTGCCCCGCGCCGAAGACGGCCTCCCTCCACCAGACCTCGCCACGGTGGAGCGGGCCGTTTCGCTTCGCCGCGTGCAGGCGATACACGCGGTCGGCCTGCGCCCAGTCGTCCGGCGTGAGGAGACGCGTCCGGCCGCTCTGCGACGGCTGCGCTTGAAGCGCGATGTCTTTCGGCGCAAAGGTGTAGACGCGCCGCTCGGAAGCGATCTCCCAGCCGTAGCGCCGGTAGAGCGCCGGGTGCGGCGTGTGCAGGCCGGAGATCACCTGGCCGCGGTCGCGCATATCAGCCAGCGATTGGCGCAACAGGGCACCAACGTAGCCCTTGCGTCGGTGCTGGGGCAGGGTCACGACCGGGCCGACGGCGCCGAACGAAAGGCCGTGGCCGTTGATGCGCATCGCCATCGGCACGACGCGCAGGAAGGCGGTCATCTCGCCGTCTACGAATGCGGCGAGCGACCAGTTGGTGGGGAAGATGCGGCGCGCGCGTTCGACGTTCGCGGTCAGGTCGAAGCGGTCGGGCGTGTTGAACGAGTAGGCGCGGATGAACTCCGCCTGCTCGACCTCTTCGTCCGTGATCGGCCTGATCTCAAGGGCCATGGCTGACCTCCTAGACAGAGAAGCATACATGACCAACGCGTGGCTACTCATGATACGAGGGTGTGCTGGACCGCGCCAACGATCCCTAGACGAACGCCCGACTATCCGGCGCGAGCTAGCGGGTTTGTGCAGGAACGCGTTCTGGCTGGGCCTCGATGTGGATCACCGGCAAGTCGTACGACCGCTGGGCCTGGCTCACAAGATCGAGGCGAAGCCAGCGAGACAGGCCGCTGGGGAATGTGCAGATGATGATCGCGCCGTAGTAGCCGGCGCGCCGCGCCAGCTCATCGCCAATCGCCTGGATCGGTGAGGCATCGCCGACGACCGCGCCGATCACCCGCGCACCAACCGCCTCGAGGGCGCGGCCCGCCCACTCCGCCTTCTGCTGCGCCGTCGCAAAGCGTTCGCCTTCCCACCAGGTGAGCAGATGCTGTACGGAGGTTGCAGGAACAAGGAGCGTAAATTCGGCGCTGGGATCGTCCCGGACGATCTCCATTACCCTCGATGTCAACTCCGGCGATTGCGCGGTCTGGTGCGCTACGATCAGGTAACTCGTCACAACACATCCTCCTCGCTCTGACAACGGCCTCAGCCGGGCGTCGTGGCGCTCCGCAGGAGAGCGCCAGGCTACAGGCTAGACTGCGATCGCTAACATTGGGACTACAGAACAAAAGACAGCAGATTGCAGGTTCATCTCATTTAGCCGGTGTGGTTCAGCGCGGGAAGCGGCGCGGACTCCGTGCCCGCCCGGCAACAGACAAGCTTGACAATAAGCGCTGCCTGGCGTACCACGACAGGATGCATGAAGCGACTGAATCCGCGACGGCTTCGGCCAACGGCGAACGCTGGAAGAGCGTAGC
>JBIOYF010000015.1:0-6375 GCA_044870035.1 Dehalococcoidia bacterium | reverse complement strand
AGGCTGCGACCGCAATCATCCTCATCCTCGCAGCTAACACAAGCTTCGCGGACTTTCCCCGGCTCAGCTCGGTGATGGCCCACGACGGATTCATGCCGAAGCAGCTTACGTTCCGCGGCGACCGGCTGGGCTTCTCGAACGGGATTATCGTTTTAGGGCTGGCCTCCGCCCTGCTCCTTGTCCTCTTCAAGGCGGACACACACGCATTGATCCCGCTCTATGCTTTCGGCGTGTTCGTCGGGTTCACGTTATCGCAGTCCGGGATGGTCGTCCACTGGCGGCGTGAGCGCGAAGGCGCCACGGTGTTACGCATTCTCATGAACGGCGGCGGCGCTCTAGCGACAGGCGTTGTTGCCGTTGTGATCTTGATAACGAAGTTTGCCGATGGCGCGTGGATCACCGTCAGCGCCATCGCGCTCCTCGTGATCGCTTTCGCACAAGTCAAACGTTACTACACGCACGTGGAGGAGCGCCTCGCCGTGAAAGCGCCGCCAGCCGCCGAACAGCGAGCGGTCGGTCCGGTTGCGAAGACGGTGATCGTGCCAGTCGAGAACATCAACCAGGCGACGTTGCAAACGGTCGCCTACGCGCGAACGCTCTCGCCGAACGTGACGGCCGTGCACGTGACCGACGGCGAGGACGGCGAAGCCGAGGCGCTCGTCCGCCGCTGGGAAGCTCTCTTTCCGAGCGTGCCGTTGATCATGATCGAGTCGCCGTGGCGCTCGTTCGTCACGCCAATGCTCGTCTACCTGGACGCCGTCGAGGCGAAGGACCGCTCGTCGGAGACGCTGGTGGTGCTGCCGGAGCTGATCACGCGCCACTTCTGGGAGGCGCCGCTGCACAACCAGTCGTCCGCGCGGCTGAAACGAGCGCTGGCGAAGCGGCCGGGCACCGTGATCGTAGAGGTGCCATACCGGCTCTCGTCAACGGATACGGAACGGATAAACGGACCCCTTCCCTAGCCTCTTCCTTCGCTTCGCTCGAGGACAAGCCCCGACGTGGGGAGGGGAAGTCGAACAGCGTCCTCTTTCGCGGTGACGGCCAGGTCGTTGAAGCCGTCCTGCGACCAGCCGACACGCTCTGCGCCGAGCCGCTCGACCAGCGCCGCGTGCAGCCGTTGCGCCGCCGCCACGTCGCGCCAGTCACCGTAGCCCAGCTCATCGTAGCGACGCGGCAGCGGCCGCCGGTTCGTGCGCTTGCCGTTCGAGCCGTCGCCGAAGAAGGTGTCGACGACGACGCGGTCGGCCGCGTCGCTGAGGAGCTCCACGAAGCGATCGCGGTCGTGCGGCAGCGTGGGGCTGACGGCGGCCTGGACGCTGATCCCGCGCTCGCGCGCCGTGCGCATCGTACGCAGCCGGCGCTCGATGCTCGGGCAGACCGGCGTGAGCGCGCGACGGACGGTGTCATCGTCGGTCTCGGCGGTAATCGAGAGCCAGACGAACGGCATCTGCGCCAGCAGGTCGAAGTCGCGTTCCACCAGCGGCGAACGCGTCTGCACGACGAGCAGCCCGACCGACCGCTCGAGCAGCACCTCTAAGATCGAACGCGTGATGCGCAGCCGCGACTCGGCGGGCTGGTACGGGTCCGTCGCCGAGCTCATGAATATGCGCACCGAGGACGCGTCTGCGACGCGGTCGAGATCGCGGCGGAGCGCCTCGGCGGCGTTCGACTTGGCGTTCACCCACTGACCCCACGGCTTGCCCGCGTACAGGCCGATGGGCGACTCCGCGACGTAGCAGTAGACGCCGCAGCCGCCCTCGCCGAAGGCGCAGCCCATGAAAGGGTTGAGCGTGTGCGTGAAGTCGCGCAGAAAGCCGCTCGCCGGCGTCAGCACGCGGCCTGAGTGGACGAGGCGGACATCATCGATGCGGAGGACCATGGCGTCGTGGTAGCACAGGACGATCTGGTGGTGTCAAGGCCAGTGCGACCGCCATCCAACTCTTGCCGCCGAGGCTAGAAAGCCTCGGCTACGGCTGTCATCGTTCGGCTTATCCGTTCCACGTATTCGCTGTCGAAAGCCGCTACTCCCGCGGGAGCCCGAGCCCGCGCTGCGCGATGATGTTGCGCATGATCTCCGACGTGCCGCCCCCGATCGTCGAGGCGACGTTGAGCAGCATCCGGCTGGGCACGCTGCCGCCCAGCGGCGCGCCCTCGCCGCGCAGCTGGCCGTAGAGCCCGAGCGTCCGCATCCACGTGCGGCTGATGCGCTGGTCCAGCTCCGACGTGTAGAGCTTCGCGACGGACGCCTCCTTGTTCGGGATCAGCCCGGCGTTCTGCATCGAGACGATCCGGTAGGACATCAGCCGCGCCGCCTCCGCCTCGATCGCGCGCTCCGCGATCTCGTAGCGCAGCGCCGCGTTACGTCGGTACGCGCACTTCGGCTCGTCGACGTTGTCGCGTACCCAGCCGACCAGCTCGCGCACGTGCAGGACCGAGCCGATCGCGCTCGAGATGCCGGAGCGCTCCAGATCGAGGGTCGTCGTCGCGATGTACCAGCCGCGGTTCTCTTCGCCGAGCATGTTCTTCGCGGCCACGCGCACGCTGTCGAAGAAGACTTCGTTGAACTCCTGCGCGCCGACCATCGTCGTGATCGGCCGCACCGTGATCCCCGGCGACTTCATGTCGAGCACGAAATAGCTTAGTCCCTTGTGCTTCGGCGCGTCGGCGTCGGTGCGCGCGAGGAGCAGCATCCAGCCCGCGTTCTGCGCGCCGGACGTCCAGATCTTCTGTCCGTTGACGACGAAGTCGTCGCCGTCGCGCACCGCGCGCGTCTGGAGCGACGCGAGGTCGGAGCCGGCGCCGGGCTCGCTGAAGCCCTGGCACCAGACCTCGGCGCCCTCGAGGATGCGCGGCAGGTGCTCGCGCTTCTGCTCGTCGCTGCCGTAGAGCATGATCGTCGGGCCGGCCCAGCCGATGGCGATGCCGCCCAGGCGGGGTGCGCGCGCGATCGACGTCTCCTCGTTGTAGACGAACTGCTCCATGATGCTGAGGCCGCCGCCGCCGTACTTCACCGGCCAGGCGGGCGCCAGCCAGCCCTGCTCGCGCAGGCGCGCCCACCAGGTGCGCATCGCCGGGCTGCGGTCCTCGCCCAGGTCAAAGCTGTCGGAGAAGGCGCCGCGCAGGCGCAGCTCGTCGGGCAGCTCGCGCTGGATGAACGAGCGCACATCGCTGCGGAAGCGCGCTTCTGCGGGCGTATCGCGGAAGTCCATGAGCCACAACAGAATAGCAAGGTTATCCCAGGGGTTCGAGGCTCGAAGTTCGAGGTTCGATTGGCGCCATTTCCACTCCATGGCTACCATACCCATCGAGCTTCGAGCTTCGAGCTTCGAGCTTCGAACTTTCAGGAGAGAGTCCGCATCGTGAAAATACACGAGTTCCAGGCGAAGAAGCTGCTGGCCGAGTACGGCGTGGCGGTGCCGCGCGGCCGCGTCGCGTCGACGCCGGAGGAGGCGCGGCAGGTTGCTGAGGAGCTGGACCGGCCGGTCGTCGTGAAGGCGCAGGTGCACGCGGGCGGGCGCGGCAAGGGCGGCGGCATCAAGCTCGCCGCGACGCCGGAGGACGCGCTCGCCGCGGCCGAGCAGATCCTGGGCATGCGACTGGTCACGCCGCAGACGGGCCCCGAAGGCAAGCTCGTGCGCCGCGTGCTGGTTGAAGGGCAAACGGCCGTCGAGCGCGAGCTCTACCTGTCCGTGTTGGTCGACGGCGCGGCCGGACGGCCGACGTTCATCGCGAGCGCCGCCGGCGGCATGGAGATCGAGGAGGTGGCCGCGCACAACCCGGCCGCCGTCCAGCGCGCGGCCGTCGATCCGGCAGCGGGCTTCCAGCCGCACATCGGGCGCGAGCTGGCCTTCGCGCTGGAGCTCACGGGCGACCTACAGCGCCCTGCCGTCGATCTGATGTCGGGCCTCTACCGCTGCTTCATCGAGAAGGACTGCTCGCTGGCGGAGATCAATCCGCTGGTGGTGACGAAGGCCGGTCAGGTGATGGCGCTCGACGGCAAGTTCAACTTCGATGACAACGCGCTCTTCCGCCACGACGACATCGCCGCGATGCGCGACCCGGAGGAAGAAGACCCGCTCGAGGTCGAGGCGCAGGAGCTGGGCATCAACAACTACGTGAAGCTTTCGGGCAACATCGGCTGTCTGGTGAACGGGGCCGGGCTGGCGATGGCGACGATGGACGCGATCAAGTTCGCGGGCGGCGAGCCGGCGAACTTCCTCGACATCGGCACCGTGAACGACGTCTCGCGCGTCGTGAACTCGTTCAAGATATTCACCACGGACCCGAGCGTGAAAGCAGTGCTGATCAACATCTTCGGCGGCATGGCGCGCGTCGACATCATCGCGCAGGGCGTGGTCGACGCGCACAAGCAGCTCGGCGTGAAGCTGCCCGTCGTCGTGCGGCTCGCCGGCACGAATGTCGAAGAGGGCGAGAAGATCATGTCAGCGTCCGGGCTGCCGCTGATCCGCGCCGCAGACCTGGGCGAAGCGGCGCGCAAGGCCGTCGAGGCGGCGGGGAGATAGCTTACGAGCGACCATGAACAGAAAGCGCTACGCGAAGCAAACGCGAAACTTCGAAGCCCAGTATCTGGACGGGTCCTATCGCGACAAGTGGCACAGGCAGGCGCCGGCGCATGAGCTCGTCACGCTCGTCGCGACGGGGGTGGTACCGAGCGGCCCGTCGCTCGACCTGGGCTGCGGCGCCGGTGTCGAGGTCGCGTATCTAGCGGAGCAGGGCTTCGCTGCATACGGGCTCGATCTCTCGTCGGCGGCACTGCGTCTGGCGAAGCAGCACGCTTGCCAGGAGGGCGTCCGCGCCCAGTTCTGCGCCGGCAGCGCGCTCGAGCTGCCATTCGCTGACGCCTCCTTTTCGCTAGTGACAGATCGGGGTTGCCTGCACCACATTCGCGACAAGCACCGCAAGCACTACGCGCGTGAGGTGGCGCGAGTTGTGCGCTCCGGCGGCTATTTCATGGTGCGCGGCGTGGCCGAAACGAGTTGGCACTGGTTCATCCCGCTGAATGCGGAGAAACTTGACGTGCTGTTTTCTGCGTCGTTCGTCCTGGGTCCGGTCCAGCGGCTGGCGCGGCAAGCCGACGGGCCTAATCCGGACATGCTGCTGGCTATCATGCAACGCAAGGAACGCTAACGTGGCTGTAGATTCTGCCCTCCGACAAGAAATCGAAGCGCAGATCATGCGCGGCGACGTCTCGACGCGCAGCATGATGGGCACGACGGCCTACATGGTCGGCAACCGCATGTTCGCGTTCTGGGTGGCCGACGGCCTCGTCGCCAAGCTGCCGGACCACGAGCGGCAGAGCCTCGTCGATCGCCGGCAGGGCGCCGTCTTCCAGGGTCCGCAGGGCCGCGGCGGCTTCGGCGAGTGGACGCGCCTCCACATCGAAAAGAAGGACGACGTGGCGACGGCGGTCGAGAGCGCCAAGAAGGCGTACGACTACGTGAAAGGCGGAGCCGGCGGCGTGGCGAAAGCGGCAGCGGCACGCAAGAAGTCGCCGGGGCGCCCGCAGCACAAGAAGGGGAGACGAAAGTAACGCCATGCGGGTGATAGCGGCGCTGGGCGTTCTGTTGGGAATCGCTCTCGTGATTGGCGCAGTAGGAGCTCGGCGCGCGCTCGCGTGCAGCGCTGGCCCTGACTTCGACCCCATCCAAGACTCGGACATCATCGTTGAGGGCCGCCTTGTCGGCTATGAGGTTCTGTCCGAAACGCCGCCTGAGTCGATTTACTTGCCGGTGAGAGTCGACATCGATATCCAGCGTGTATACAAGGGCTCAGTCACGACCGAGGTGCTTGGCATATTCGACTATGGATCGCTGATTGCCGACTCATCCGGGTACGTGTGGAGCGGCGCTGGCGGGAGTTGCGGAGCCTTCGACTCGGAGCCGACCGGAAGATATGGCATCATGGGCCTAATCAAGCGTAAAGATGGTACCTACGCCTCGAACCGTCTGCTCTGGTTCTTCTTCGGTGACGGGCCAAATGGCGAGGCGTATCAGCGAGCCCTCACACGGCTGTCGCTGCTGCCAGGCGCTGGGTTCGGCCCTGGCAACGACGACAGCGGAATCGGCTTCCTCGTGCCGGCTGCCGGCCTCGCGGCCACGGGCGCGTTGCTCCTACTGGCAGGCGCGGCTTGGTCCCGGAGAACGAGGCACGGATGAGCATCTTAGTCAACTCGTCCACCCGCGTCGTGATCCAGGGCATCACCGGCAAGGAGGGGACGCTCCAGGCGCAGGCGTGCATGAAGTACGGCACGAAGGTCGTCGCCGGCGTGACGCCGGGCCGGGGTGGCGAGGAGCACCTGGGCGTGCCGGTCTACAACACTGTGCGCGACGCCGTGCGCGAGACGAAGGCGGAGTG
>JBIOYF010000014.1:0-4162 GCA_044870035.1 Dehalococcoidia bacterium | reverse complement strand
TTCTTGAAGTCCAGCTGGAAGCCGTTGTCAGCCATGTCGCCTCATTCTACAGCCGGACGGGGATGCCGCGCGCGGCCAGGTACTCTTTCGTCTCGTGGATGCTGTAGGTACCGAAGTGGAAGATGCTAGCGGCCAGGACGGCGTCGGCCTTTGCCTCGAGCACGGCGTCGGCCATGTGCTGCGGGTTGCCGGCGCCGCCCGAGGCGATGACGGGCACCGAGACCGCCTCGGAGACCGCTCGCGTGAGCGGGAGATCGTAGCCGGTCAGGTGTCCGTCGGTGTCCATCGACGTGAGCAGGATCTCGCCGGCGCCCAGCTCGACGACGCGCCGCGCCCACGCGACCGCATCGATGCCGGTCGGCGTGCGTCCGCCGTGCGTATAGACCTCCCACATGCCTCGCGCGGCGCTCTTCGCGTCGATCGCGACGACGATGTTCTGGCTGCCGAAGCGCTCGGCGCAGCGCGCGACGACCTCGGGATCATCGACGGCTGCCGTGTTGAGGGAAACGTTGTCGGCGCCGAGCTCGAGGAGCAGCCGCACGTCCTCGACGCTGCGCACGCCTCCGCCCACGGTAAACGGAATGAAGACTTCGTCGGCGACGCGCGCGACCATATCGTACACGGTATTGCGGTTGTCGGACGACGCGGTGATGTCGAGGAAGACAAGCTCGTCGGCGCCCTGCTGCTCGTAGACGCTGGCGAGGGCGACGGGATCGCCGGCGTCGCGCAGCTCGACGAAGGAGATGCCCTTCACGACGCGCCCGTTATCGACGTCGAAGCAGGGGATGATGCGCTTGGTGAGCATGGAGGTTAGAGCAGCGAACGGAACTCGTCGACTGTCATGTCGATCTCTTTCAAGATATGGGCCAGCGTGCTTCTCTTGACAGGGTTGTGCCGCGGAATGACGGCGACGACGTTCTTGTCCGCGTGATACATCGAGAGGTGCTTGCCCTGCCGGCGAAGAACGAAGCCAGCCCGCTCGAGAGCTCTCACGATACGCTGATGTGAGAGCTCGGGAACCTTGGTCACAACGTGACTTCGACCTGACGGAGCCTCCCTCGGCGTTCCTGAGCGATGTCCTCCCACGTCGCGTGCCAGGTGACGATGGCGTCGCGAATGTTCTCTAACGCTTCGTCTTCCGTCTCGCCCTCAGAGACGCAGCCGCGCAGGCTGGGCACGTACACCGTGTACCCACCGTCCTCCGATGGTTCGAGGACTACGTCGTAGACGAGGGACCGCCGCTTCTTCATACACCGGCTCCGTGCTTATTGTAGCCTAAGTAGAACTTCCTTCGGCTACAGCCGCCAGGGCTTCCGGCAGGAGGAGCGTGCCTTCGTAGAGCGCGCGGCCGACGATGGCGCCCTCGACGCCGAGCTCAGCCAGCCGCACGAGGTGCTCGACCTGCGCGACGCCGCCCGCGGCGATCAGCCTGGCCGGCGTGGCGCGCAACAGCGCCTCGATCGCGGCGTAGTTCGGGGCGGTGAGCGTGCCGTCGACGGCGATGTCCGTGTAGACGAAACGCTGCACGCCCAGCGCCGAGAGACGGCGGAGGAGCTCGTCCGCGCGCAGGCTGGTCGACTCAGTCCAGCCGTCGGTCGCGACAACGCCATCGCGCGCGTCGATCGAGACGATGATGCGATCGCCGTAGCGCGCGCAGGCATCGGCGGCGAACTGCGGCTCGCGCACGGCAGCGGTACCGAGCACGACGCGGTCGGCACCGGCGTCGATCCAGTGTTCTACGATCGACAGGTCGCGCACGCCGCCGGCGACCTGCACGGGCAGATCGACGGCGTCGATGATCGCACGCACGGCGCTCGCGTTCACCTGGCGGCCCTCGCGCGCCCCGTCGAGGTCGACGACGTGGAGCCGCGGCGCGCCCTCGCCCGCCCAGCGCTGCGCCGTCGCGACGGGATCGTCGGAGAAGACCGTCTCTCTGTCGTAGTCGCCCTGGAAGAGGCGGACGCAGCGTCCGCCGCGCAGGTCGATGGCGGGGATGACTTCCATTAGGGAACCCAACCTGCGGGTTAAAACCCGCAGCTACCCCAGGATGTGCGGTCGGGTAGAGCAACTGGGGTGGCTTGAGGCGACCGTAGTCCCATCTTAAGGCGTTAGACTTGCCGCCGGCGGCGCATCTCGCGTTCGATCATGCGCTCTTCGGCCTCGCGGCCCCAGAGCTGCGGCCCGAGAAAGTTCGAGATGAACTCCCACGCGATGAAGATGCCCCAGACCAGCGCCACCCACTGCGACCAGTTGATGCCGTTGCCCGCGCCACCGGTCCGCCAGTCGAGCAGGACGAAGAGACCGTTCAGCGCCAGGTAGGTAAACAGATGCCGTACGAAACGCAACCGCCGGCGAACGCGCCGCCGGACGTTCCAGTATTCCTCCGAATTCGAGCGCTCCATGTCGATCACGTCCTCCTCGTCGTCGTCGGTGTCGCCGAAGACGATCTGCCTCCCGCCGCCGCGCAGGTGGATACGGAAGAACGGCATTTCGAAATCGACGAAGTCGTCGTCGCGCGGGCTCATGAGATTAGACGCAGGCGGTCAGGAAGTTCTTGTACAGCTGCAGGCCCGCGGCGCCGCTCTTCTCAGGGTGAAACTGCGTGGCGGCGAGGGGTCCGCGGGCGATCGCCGACGCGAACGTGACGCCGTAGTCCGTCCGGCCGATGACGAGCGACTCGTCCTCCGGGTCCGGGTAGTAGCTGTGCACGAAATAGAAGTAGCTCCCGTCCGGGATGCCGGCGAAGAGCGGGTGCTCGCGCGCCTGCGCGACCCGGTTCCAGCCCATGTGCGGGATCTTGAGCGCGGTGCCGCCGCCGTTCGTCGAGGGGAGCCTGCGGACGCGGCCCGGCACAACGCCGAGGCAGGGGTGGCGGCCGCCCTCTTCGCTCAGGGTGAGGAGCGCCTGGTAGCCCATGCAGATCCCCAGGAACGGCCGGCCGACCGCGATGTACTCGCGCAGCGGCTCGACGAAGCCGTGCTCCTGCAGGTTGCGCATCGTATCGGCGGCCGCGCCGACGCCGGGCATGACGACGGCCTGCGCGTCGTCGAGCGAGCGCGGATCGTCCGACACGTCGGCGACGAAGCCGGCGTGCTCGACGGCGCGCGCGACGCTGCGCAGGTTGCCCGCGCCGTAATCGAGGACGATGACGCGCTTGCTCATGGCGGAGCTATTGTAGCACGGGCGTTTCTGGCCTCTCGTATAATGAGCGCCATGAAGCAGATGGACCGCCGGCTGCTGATCTTGATGCGCCTGCGGGAGGAGCGTCCGCTCCGCGCCGCCGACCTGGCGCACGAGTGCGAGTGCTCCGTCAGGACGGTCTACCGCGATATCGATGCCCTCTGCCAGGCCGGCGTGCCGGTGGCGGCGATGCCCGGCGAGGGCTACCGGCTGGTGCCGGGCTACCACCTGCCGCCGATCGCGTTCACTGTCGATGAGGCGGTGCAGCTGCTCATGGGGAGCGAGCTGGCGGTCGGGCTGGGTACGGAGCAGCAGCGCGAGGCGGCGCGCACCGCGGCGGCGAAGGTGCAGGCCGTGCTGGCCGAGGAAACGCGTCGAGAGGTGGAGCGGCTGCGCGAGCGAATCCGCGTCGCGCCGGCGCTCTATCGCGATGCGTCGCCGTGGCTGCCGCTGCTGCAACGCGCGGTGATCCAGGAGCGCGTGCTGCGCGTTCGCTACCACTCGTTCAGCTCGGACGAGCTGACAGAACGCGAGATCGAGCCGTACTATCTGGTCTTCTACGGCAACGACTGGCACCTGGTGGGTTACTGCCGGCTGCGCGACGGTATCCGCGACTTCCGCTGCGGCCGCGTCCGCGACGCGGAGCTGACCGCAGAACGCTTCGAGCGGCCGGAGCGCATCGGCGACTTCCCGGACGGACCGCGGCCGCCGGGCCAGGAGGTGCACGTCTGGATCGAGGCGGCCGCCGTGCCCTGGGCGCGCGAGACGCCGGCCTACGGCCTGCGGCGCGTGGAGCCGACCGAGGGCGGCTCGGTGTTCGTCTACGAGGCGTCGGAGCTGCGCCGGCTGCTGCCGTGGATCCTGAGCTGGGGCATGTCGGCGCGCGTGCTCTCGCCGCCGGAGCTGGGCCGGCGCGTGCTGCGCGAGGCGGAGGCGCTGGTGCAGACCTACGCGGAAGGCTAGGCTTCGAAGTTCGAAGTTC
>JBIOYF010000013.1:0-2167 GCA_044870035.1 Dehalococcoidia bacterium | reverse complement strand
TATGTCAGCGCCTGGAGGATGAACTCCATCTTCGAGATCTGGCGGTAGACGTTCTCGCCGAAGCCTTCGACGTAGGCGACGGTGAGCTTGCCTCCGGTTCCGGTCGTGCAGCCGTTGTTCTTCCAGCACCTGAGTGCCAGATTCTGGTTGACCTTGTTGTCGCTGCGGCCGTAGGCGGCCAGCGCGATGTTTCGCGCCATCTGGTTCTTCGGCAGCAGCTTGGCGTTGAAGAGCGTCTTCTTGAGGATGGCGGGGTTCGCCTTGTACACCTCGCCGAACGCGCTTCCGGCGGCGGGTTGCGCCTTCACCGCGGCTGCGTCCGGCTTGTTCCCGGTGCCGCCGCGGCCGGCCGCCACGAGCACGAGCGTCGCCGCGAGCAGCACCAGTACCGGCAGCAGCCGCCGCATGCGTCTCACTTCGGGCCCCTTTCGTACGAGCATCGTCTGTCTCCTTTCGTGTTTCAGATCTTGCTTTCGCGGATCCCGCGGCGGTCGCGCGCCGGCGGCTCTCTTGGCCGGAGGACACGGCCGAGGAGCGACGCGACTCGGTCCCCGGAGACCAGCATCCCGACGATGATTGCCCCACCGAAGACGACGAACTGCATCGCCGTCGACAGGCCGAGGATGCGCAGCATCTGCGTCAGAAGCGTCAGCGCGAGCGCTGCCACCCAGGTCGACGTCGCGCTCGCCAGCCCGCCCGAAAGCGACGCGCCGGCAATGACGACGGCGGCGATCGGCGCAAGTAGGTACGCGGCGCCGAAGCTCGGGTCGATGCTGATGCGTACGCCCGCGAGGAGCACCGCCGCAAGCGCGTAGAGCGTCCCCGCCGCCGTATACGCGAAGATAACGTGCGTCCGGACGTGCACACCGGCCATCCATGCGGCTCTCGGGTTCGCGCCCACCGCTTGAAAACGCCGGCCGGCGGCTGTGTACCGAAGCGCGAGGGCGACGGCGATCGTGAGCGCAGCTCCCGTCCAGAAGACGGAGCTGACTCCGACAGGCTTGTCCGCCGCCCAGGACGAGAGCGCTCGCGGGACGTTCTCCCCGCTCGCGACCTCCCGCGAGTACTTCAGTCCCCAGGCGAGCACGACCTGTCCCACTGCGAGCGTGACGATCAGCGGGTTGAGCTTCAGGATCCCCACGAAGAAGCCGTTGACAAGACCGGCGAGGGCTCCGACCCCGACGCACGCGAAGACCGCGACAGCGAGCTTGTCATTCGAGCCCGCGCCGACGCCGGCGATCAGGTTTCCGCCGAGGAACATCACGCCCGGAGTGGAGAGGTCGATCCCGGCGTGCATGACCACGAGCATCTGGCCGAGCGCCGCGACGGCCAGGATCGTCATGTACGGCAGGACGAAGGCCCACGACGTGCTCTGCAGCGCATTCGGCGCGATGAAGGCGGCGACGGCCGCGAGGGCTCCTGTGGCAAGCCAGACCGGCAGGAAGCGGGATCCGACGAGGGCGGTCGCGACGAGGGGGGCATAACGCCCCGTTGCGGGGGAGAATGCGACCCCGTCGGTGCGATTGTGGGCGCTCACGGATGCCCTATCCGGGGCGGCACGACGATGATGGGCTAGCCGCAACCAGGCGTCCATTCTGAGCACGTGCGGCGAGAAGTGTCAACCGTGGCCGAACGCATGGAGGCAAACAGGGACGTTCGTGCATCAAGGCTTAACGCCCGGCGCGCCGCGCGATGAGCCCGGTCGCACGGGAGATTGGTTGCCCGTCGCGGGTAGTCCGCGTTGACGCGCCGACGCGGAGGCGTTTATGCTCGCTGTACATGCGGCGGCGCGAAACAGGGTCTGCTGCCGGCGAAGGCGCTCGCGCGTCGTCGCAACTATTCATGTCAGGCCAGCCAAGGAGAAGAGAGGCATGAGCTCGCAGCGGCTTTTGATCCGCAACGGCTTCGTCGTCTCGATGGATCCCGATGTAGGCGACATCCCCTACGGCGACGTGCGTGTCGAGGACGGCAAGATCGTCGAGGTGGGACGTGGTCTCGAGGCGTCCGACGCGGAACAGATCGACGCGTCAGGGATGATCGTGATGCCGGGATTCGTCGACACGCACCGGCACACGTGGCAGACGCCCGTCCGCGGTGTACTTCCGTGTTGCACGCTCGACCATTACTTCGCGGTCATGCTCGGCAGCGTCGGCGGCCATTACCGGCC
>JBIOYF010000012.1:0-9178 GCA_044870035.1 Dehalococcoidia bacterium | reverse complement strand
TCGCCGCGGCCAAGGACGCCGGCGCACACGCCGCGTACCTCTCAGGCAGCGGCTCGACGGTCGCGGCGCTCGCCACGCGAGACGAAGAGCGCGTTTCGCGGCTGATGCAGCAGGCCGCCGTCGCGCGGGGCTACAGCGCCCGCACGATCATCACTGAGCCGAGCAGTGAAGGCGCGCGCATCGTCGTTTAACGCCTCGCCATGGCAACGAGCTGCGGGAACTGGCTGCCGAAGCGATGGGCCATCTTGTACTGCGCCGACTCGCGCACGGGCTCTGGGAACTCGTCGAGCGTCGCGTCCGTGAAGCCGAAGGGCAGATAGAAGTCGCGGGCCGACATCGTGAAGAGATAGTACTCGCTCAAGCCGAGCGACTGCGCGCGCGCCATCACCCAGCGCAAGATATCGGAGCCGAGGCCGCTGCCGCGCAGCGGCTCATCGACGGCCATCGAGCGCACGAGCGCGGCCGAGCCGGCCGGGTACGCCTCGAGGCCGCCGCAGCCCACGACGCGCCCATCCCGCTCGGCAACGACGAAGTTTTCGAGATGTTGCTCCAGCTCCCACGCCGGCAGGTGGTTCGCCTCGAGCAGCGCGATGATCGCCGGGACATCGTCCGGCGTGGCGGGACGGAGAGTCGTCTCACTCACGGATGATCGCTCCGTGCCTAATAACGATCTCTGCATCGCCCCACGCTTCCGCCTCGCCGTCCGGGCCGAGCGCGAGCGCGGCATCTTCGGGCAACGCGACGCCGAGCAGCTCGGGGTGGTCTAGCAGCGCGCTCTCGAAGAGGCCGTCGCGATCGGGCGCGTGATGCACCGACACGAGCAGCTGCGACAGCCAGCCCCAGCCCTGTAGCACGCCGGCGCCGACCGAAACGCCCCGCGCCGACAGCGCGATCGCGCCGGCGCTCATGCCGACAACGACGGCGCCCCGCTCGTACGCGTGGGCGACCGCTTCCAACGCGGGCGTGCCGGTCATCGAATCAAGCAGCGCGGTCGTTTCGCCGCCGCCGAAGTAGATCAGACCGGAGCGGCGGAGCAGACCGGCGTTCGCCGCGTCGCAGGCCGATGCGCGATCGCCGATCGGGACGACGTAGCCGGCCGGCGCGCCGAGGCGTTGGTAGACCGAGAGGAACGACTCGCCGTAGTCGGGCGGGCAGGCTGCCGCCGGCACGAAGGCGATCGGCCGGTCGCGCGGCAGCAGCGCGATCGCGGCGCGGTCGATCGCCTCGGTGCCGCGCCACTTATCGCTCGTGCCGCCGACGAGGACGAGCCAGCCGCGTCCGGGCCGGCGCGGGATGGAGAGATCGAGGCGCTGACGTTTCACTGCGTAGGAATTGTACGGCAGGGAGCGCTACTCTCGACCCTCGACCCCTCGACCCCTCGATCCGCACCCCGTGGCCCATGTCCCCTGGCCCTCCGCTTAGCCCATCGCGCGCAGAAGCTTGATGCGCTCCTGGATGGGCGGGTGCGTATCGAAGAGGTTGTTCAGGAAGCTCGTGTGCTCCTTGAGCGGGTTCGAGATGTAGAGGTGGGCCGTCGCCTTGTTCGCTTCGTGGAGCGGCAGCGGGTCCGCAGAGATCTTCTCGAGCGCGCGGGCGAGCGCCTCGGGGTCGCGCGTGAGCAGCGCGCCGGAGGCGTCGGCCAGGTACTCGCGCTGGCGCGAGATCGCGAGCTGGATCAGCTGCGCGGCGATCGGCGCCAGGATCGCGCCGAGCAGCGCGATCGCATAGATGATCAGCACGCCGGAGCCGCCGCTGCGTCCGCGGTTGCCGGAACGGCGCCCCGCTCCGAACATCGTCAGTCGCAGTGTCAGGTCGGCGACGAGCGCGGCGATGCCGACGAGCACGACGACGATCGTCATCAGCCTGGTGTCGTAGTTGCCGACGTGGGAGAGCTCGTGACCGATCACGCCCTGCAGCTCGGGGTGGTCGAGCTTCTGGAGCAGCCCGCGCGTGACAGCGACCGACGCATGCTTCGGGTCGCGGCCGGTGGCGAAGGCGTTCGGCGCGCTGTCCTCGATGACGTAGACCTTCGGCATCGGCAGGCCGGCGCCGATGCACAAGTTCTCGACGGTGCGGTGCAGCTCGGGCTCTTCTTCTTTCGTCACTTCGTGCGCGCCTGAGATGCCCAGCGTGATGCTGGACGAGCTGTAGTAGCTGAAGAGCGCGTAGATGAGAAACGGGACGATGAGCAGCGGCGCGAACGGGTACGGCAGCCCGAGAATGATGCCAACGGCGATCGATAGGCCGCCCAGCAGCGCGACGAACGCGAACATGAGCAAGATTGTCGTGCGCCGGTTCCGCCCGATCCGGTCGTAGACCAGGACTTGCTGTTGCTGCTCCTGCATCGCAGCGGAGGGCTACGTAGTGGGCGTTGTCGTCGACGCGGGCGGGGCCGGCGGCGGCGCGGCCGGCGGGGAGAAGCTCACCTGCACCTCCGCGCGCGCGCCTTCCTCAGCCTCGAAGAACTCGAACGGCGCGAAGTTGAACATGTTCGCGATGATGATGTTCGGGAATACCTCGATGCGCGTATTGAAGTCCATCACGTTGCGGTTGTAGAACTGGCGGGCGAACGCGATCTTCTCCTCAATATCGGAGAGCTCCTTCTGGAGCTCGAGGAAGTTCTCGTTCGCCTTGAGCTGCGGATAGTTCTCGGCCACGGCGAAGAGGGTGCGCAGGGTCTGGGTGAGCGCGTTGTCCGCCTGGGCGGCCGCAGCCGGGCTGCCGGCCTGCTCGAGCCGGGCGCGGGCGCGCGTGACGTTTTCCAGCACCTCACGTTCGTGGGCGGCGTAGCCCTTCACCGTCTCGACCAGGTTGGGCACCAGGCTGGCGCGGCGCTTGAGCTGCACATCGATGCCGGACCACGCCTCGCGGGAGCGGACGCGCGAACGGACGAGGCCGTTGTAGACGCTGAGCAGAAACAGACCGAAGATGAGGACGACGCCGAGCAGTACGGCGAGGATGATAATGGCAGGTAGCATGGCGTTTACCTCCCCCTAGCAGAACCGCGACATTGTAGCACAGCGTTGCGCGGTCAAGGCGCTGCTCGATTAAATGCGTATGAAGCCACGTTCGTTGCGGCTTCGAAAGAAGGGGTCCCATGGTCTCGGTGCAGTACAACCCGTTCGTTCCGGAAGTGCACGCGAACCCATACCCAATGTACCGGCAGCTGCGCGAACAAGACCCGGTCCATTGGAGCGAGCTGCTGGAAGGGTGGGTGCTGACGCGCTACGACGACATCGTGTCGGTGCTCAGGCACCCGCGCTTCTCCGCGGACCGGCGTAAGGCGCGCAACCGCTTCGTGCAGGCGGCGATGCAGTCGCAGGCGGAGATGGGGCCGCTGGCGCAGGCGAACACAATGCTTTCGTCCGACCCGCCCGAGCACACGCGACTGCGCAATCTGGTCAGCAAAGCGTTCACGTTCAAAGCGGTCGAGGCGCTGCGTCCGCGGATCCAGCAGATCGTCGACGAACTGCTCGACAAGATCGAAGACAAGGGCAGCATGGACGCGATCTGGGACCTGGGTTACCCGCTGCCGGTGATCGTCATCGCCGAGATGCTCGGCGTGCCGGCTGAACAGCGCGACACGTTCAAGCGCTGGTCCGACGATATCGTCGCGACGCTGGGCGGACCGATGGTGGCGCCGGACGTGCAGGAGCGCGGCCGGCAGAGCTCGCTGGAGATGGCCGGCTACTTCCGCGGCGTGATCGCCGAGCGCCGGCGCGCGCCGAAGGACGACCTGCTCAGCGCGCTGGTCGCGGCGGAGGAGCGCGGCGATGCGCTGAGCGAAGAGGAGCTGCTCGCGACGTGCGTGCTGCTGCTCGCCGCCGGCAACGAGACGACGACGAACCTGATCGGCAACGGCACGCTCGCGTTGCTGCGCAACCCCGACCAGCTCGCGCTGTTGCGCCAGCATCCGGAGCTGACAGAGCCGGCCATCGAAGAGTTCTTGCGCTACGACGGCCCGGTGCAGGGCACGGGGCGCGTCGCGATGGAGGAGGTCGAGATCGGCGGGCAGAAGATGCAGGAAGGGCAGCTCGCGTTCTGCATGCTCGCCGCCGCCGACCGCGACCCAGCGCAGTTCGACGATCCGGAAACATTGGATGTCGCGCGACAGGACAACCGCCATGTCGCGTTCGGGTTCGGCATCCACTTTTGTCTGGGCGCGCCGCTCGCTCGCGCCGAGGCGCAGATCGCGTTCTCGACGCTGCTGCGTCGCTTCCCGAAGCTCGAGCCGGTGGTCGACGAGCCGCAGTGGGGCGGCACGTTCATCCTGCGCGGCCTGAAGAGCCTGCCGGTGACGCTGGGCCGCTGAACCCCAGGAAGATTACGCCGTCAGCCCGCCCAGGCCGACGAGGGCGCGCCCGTGCTCGATCTCGCCCATGTGGCGCAGGCCGTGCTGATAGACGAAGCACTCCAGCACGTCGAGCTTGCGCAGCGGCGCCTTCGGGCCGATGACGACGGCGCAGAAGCTCGTTTCCAGCGCGGGCGGGAGCTGCGGCACCAGCACCTGCGCGAGCACGTCCTCCGTCACGCCCTCCAGCACAGCGGCCGTGCGCGCGAGCACCTGGGACTGGTACGCGCGCCAGGCGCCGAGATCGGCGAAGCGGAGGCGCTCCATCTCTTCGACGGTCTCGCCCAGGCCGAACTTGTCGACCGTGACGCCGACTTTCGCCGCCCAGCCGCCCTGCTCCCAGAGCGGCGCCTCGCCCAGGAAGGGCCGGCTGACCGACTGGTCCTGCGCGCGGATGAAGTGGTTCAGGCTGAACGCGATGGGCAGCACTCGGGCGCGCTCCTGGTGGTTCACCTGCGCCAGCGTCATGTCGGAGACCGCCCGCTCCCAGAGCGAGTTCATCGCACGGATGCGGTCGCGCAGCGATTGCACGAACATCTCGGACATGCCAGCTACTCCTCTCGCCAGCGCACTTCGAACAGCCTGATCGGCTCCTCGAAGCCCCTCAGTGCCACAGCGCCCCGTTCAGCGAACAGGAAGTTCTTCCCAGCGACGAGCTGGCGGACGACATCAGATACGACGATCTCGTCACCGGAGGCTTCGCGGCAGATGCGCGCCGCGGCGATCACCGATGAGCCGAAGAGATCGTCTTCTTCGACGATCGGCTCGCCTGCGTTGACGCCAACGCGCACGCGTAGGGGCGCATGGCCATGCGCCCCTACTGCGGCGTTGTGAGCCGCGATGCTGCGCTGCAAAGCGATCGCGGAGTCGAGGGCCTGTTGCGCGGACGAGAACCACGCCATAAAGCCGTCGCCCATTGCCTTTACCTCGGTACCGCCGTGGGCGGCCAGCGCCTCGCGCGTGATCCGCTCGTGCTCGCGCAGTACGTCCCTGCCCTTCTCGTCACCCAGCTGCTCCATCATCTCAGAATGTCGTTCGAGATCGGTCCAGAGAATCGCGCGCATCGCGTTCAACTGCAGCTCTGGTGGATGCACTGGAGCCGTCGGGTTCGACCACGTAGCCTGGACGAAGTCGGCGATTGCGGTGGTCAGCACTTCGTTGTCATAGACATACGGCATGAGGGTCTCAGGCGTTCCAGGTATGGCAATGACGTGAGCGGATGGCATGCCGGACGCGAGCGTCCTCGCCACATCGGTCGGCCCCTGAACCCCCGCCAGGTGCGCGATGAGCGTGGGCGCACGCACTGCTGAATACCATGCTGCGTTTGGACGTCGTCGCACAAGTTCCACGGCCTGACGGAACGACGCCGGGGTATGCGAAACGCGCATTAGCGTGGCGAAGGGTTTCGTCCTCGGCGAATCCAGCCCAAACATCACGGCCGAACGGAGATCGACATACAGATCCCACTCCTCGTCCATGAAGCTGTCCATGATTGCGAGCCGGCGCGCGATCTCGGGAGAACTAAGAACGGTCTGGCCCACCCAGTAGACCAGCCCGCTCACGCGTCCGGGATGGTGAGCGGCGTAAGAGAACGGCGCATCGCCTGCCACAATGTGTCCATATAGGGCGAACCGGTCGAGGCTTAGACGGTCGACCACGGCCTCCAAGTCACGTTCCGCCGCCTCGGCCGAGAAGTCGATGGCGTCCCGTTGAGACATCCCCATGCCCCGGCAATCGTACAGAATGATCTTCAGGCGATCCGCGAGCCGGGCACAAAAGGAACGCACCCCGGGCATGTCAAACCCAGCCTGCAGATGGCTCGCGCTGAGGTTGGGCAGAACCACGAGCGGCGGGCCTTCGCCCATGACGGAGTAGGCGATGCTCACGCCGTCGCTCGTCTTCGCGTACTGGATGCGGGGCTCCATCCGACCTAACCCCCGGCCCCTTCCCTACGAGGGAAGGGGGGCTCGTCTATCGAACGCACCGCGAACAGGCGTACCGGCTCTGAAACGCCCCTCAGCTCGCGCTCGCCCCGGTCTTCGAACGAGACGCCTGCCGACGTTCGCGCCAACTCGCGCACCGTGGCCGAGACGAGCGTCTCGCCTGCGGCGGCCTCGCTCGCTACCCGCGATGCAATATTCACTGCGCCGCCGTAAACGTTGTTCGACTCGCGGATCACATCCCCCGCGTGGATGCCGATATGCAACGCTAGGGGAACCGACCCCTCCCCTAGCCCCTCCCCCACAGGGGGAGGGGAACTTTGCGAGGATGCCAGGTGGTGCAGCTCTTTGGCGCAGGCGATCGCTTCGCGCGCTGCGCCGAACGTGGCGAGCACACCATCCCCGAGTAGCTTCCCTTCGATGGCCGTACCGCCGTTCGAGCTGATAGCGGGGCGCAGCGCCTCGTCCAGCTCGCGCGCCTTGTCTCGGAACGCGGCGTCGCCGAGCCGCTCCGTCAGCGCCGTAGAGTCCGCGATGTCTGCGAAGAGGATAATGGCGGTGCCCTGTGGGGCCGAGGCGGAAGCCTCGGCTGGTCGCGCAGCGACTTCGCCCGTCAGGAACTCGATCGTTGGCCGGAGGACTGACTCAGCGTCGTCCACCCATGGGTAGTGCGCGTCGCCTTCGAGGGGGATGAACTGCGCATTCGGCATGCGGCGAGCCATGTACTGGCCCCACTGGTACAGGCAGACGAGGTCGCCCTTCCGGTGAAGGACCAATGTTGGCGTGGTGATCTGTGAAAGCATCGACTGGTTGTCGAAGCGGACGTTGTCCAACTGCTCCGCCATCTCTACGGTCGTGGAGTTGCGTAGCATCTGCACCAGGCTTTGGAAGGTGGCTGGATCGGTCCCGCTGGGGAAGAAGCGAGCGGCCTGGGCGCGCACGTATGATTCGGGGTCGGCTCGGCGCAGTGCTGCCATGGCCTGCAGCCGGGACTCCGTCTGTTCGTTGCGCTTGCCGTCCGCGAACGTGCCGTAGAGCACCAGTCGCCGGACGTGTTCGGGGTGCTGCGCCGAGTACGACAGCGCTGGCGTTCCACCCCAAGAAATCCCAACCAGATCGAGCGGCGGACCGCCCACAGCCGAGATCACCGTCTCGATGTCGAGCATGTCGTCTTCAGGTGTGAAGTCCGTGCGCCTCCTGTCCGACAGTCCGCATCCGTGGCGGTCGTACAGGACCAGCGTTCGGTGTTGGGCGAGGCGCTGGCAGAACCGGCGCTGAGCGGGCGTGTTTCCGTAATACCACTCGATGTGAGTAATGCCGCCCGGTGGCACAACGAGCACCGGCCCGCTGCCCATCACGGCATACGCTGTTCTGACTCCGTCCGGCCTGCGTGCGTACTGGATCTGCGGCTCCATGGCGAACCCATCTTACAGCACCTCTCCCGATTGACAGCCCCTATACCCCGTGCTAACCTTCCAGCCGACCGTTACGGTAAGCAGCGATGAACCAACACTCGATGGCGATGCCCAAGCCCCGTAGCGTCCGAATCTACGACGGACGCGACGCGGGGCGCCTCCCCTAACTGTCCCCGCCCTAGGCGGGGAAGGAGGTATCGCTGTCATGTCTTCCCCAGGCTTCGCAACAGCCTTACGTTGTCGAGAGTGCCACCGCGAGTTCGCGCTCGACCCGCTCTACGTCTGCGACTTCTGCTTCGGCCCGCTCGAGGTCGCCTACGACTACGACGCGCTCCGCAAGGTTATGTCACGCGAGCGCATCGAGCGCGGGCCGCCCTCCGTCTGGCGCTACGCCGACCTGCTCCCCTGCGATCCCGCGTACGCCGTCGATATCCAGGCCGGCTTTACGCCGCTGGTCAAGGCCGACCGGCTGGCCGACGAGCTCGGGCTGCGGAACCTCTACCTGAAGAATGACTGCGCCAACCCGACCTGGTCGTTCAAGGACCGCGTCGTCACGGTCGCCGCGACGAAGGCGCGCGAGTTCGGCTTCGACACGCTCGCCTGCGCCTCGACGGGCAACCTGGCGAACAGCGTCAGCGCCCACGCGGCGCGCGCCGGCCTCGATGCGTTCGTCTTCATCCCGTCCGACCTCGAGCGCGGGAAGATCGTCGGTTCGGCGATCTACGGCGCGACGCTCGTCGCCGTCGACGGCAGCTACGACGATGTGAACCGGCTCTGCTCGGAGCTGGCGGGCAAGTACCCGTGGGCGTTCGTTAACGTGAACATGCGCCCCTACTACGCGGAGGGCAGCAAGACGCTCGGCTACGAGGTGGCGGAGCAGTTGGGCTGGCGCGCGCCGGACCACTGCATCGCGCCGATGGCGTCGGGATCGCTCTATGTGAAGATCTGGAAGGGGTTGCAGGAGCTAGCCAAGCTCGGTCTGATCGACGAGCCGCGCACGAAGATGTCCGGCGCGCAGGCGACGGGCTGCGCGCCGATCGTGACGGCGTGGAACGCCGAGTCGCTAGACATCCGGCCCGTCGTGCCGAAGACGATCGCGAAGTCGCTCGCGATCGGCAACCCGGCGGACGGCTACTACGCGCTGGGCGTGCTGGGCGAGACCGGCGGCCACGCTGTGGCCGTCGACGACGACGAGATCGTGGCCGCGATGCAGCTCCTGGCGCAGACCGAAGGGATCTTCGCGGAGACGGCGGGCGGCGTTGTGATCGCGGGGCTGAAACGGCTGGCCGAGGCCGGCCGCGTCGACCGCGACGAGGTGATCGTCGCGTTCATCACCGGCGCCGGACTGAAGACGCAGGAGGCCGTCGCGGACGTACTCACGCCACCGCTGCACATCCAGCCGCTGATCACGTCGTTCGAAGAAGCAATGGGCGAACGCGCGGCCGTCGGTTCGCCGAGCGGGCCCTAGACAC
>JBIOYF010000011.1:0-9778 GCA_044870035.1 Dehalococcoidia bacterium | reverse complement strand
TGCGCGAACGGCTCCCGGCCGCTCGACTCGTCGTCGCGGGCGACGGAGCGCTGCGTCCGCAGCTCGAACGCCTCGCGCGCGAGCTCCGGCTGGGCGATGCCGTCCGGTTCGCCGGCTCGCTGTCCGAGCTGGAGCTGCGCGACGCGATGACCGAAGCCGAATTGTTCGTCTCTGTGCCGTCGTCCGATGCCACGTCGGTGGCGCTGCTGCAGGCGATGGGCGTTGGCTGCTTTCCCATCGTGTCCGACCTAGCCAGCCAGCAAGAGCTCGTCGAAAACGGCGTGCAGGGCATCCGCGTGCCCGTGCGCGACGCAGAGGCGCTCGCGGATGCGATTGTGCGCTCGCTCGGCGACCCGGAGCTGCGCCGCTCGGCGGCGGAACATAACCGCACCTTCGTCGAAGACTACGGCGTGCTCGAGACCAACATGGCGCGCATGGAGGCGTGGTACTACCGCCTCGCCGGCCGGA
This sequence comes from Dehalococcoidia bacterium, assembly GCA_044870035.1. Taxonomy (GTDB): domain Bacteria; phylum Chloroflexota; class Dehalococcoidia; order DSTF01; family RBG-16-68-14; genus JBBDXS01. Next base: position 9,310 of record JBIOYF010000011.1, on the reverse strand, counting down.
TGGCCGATCTGGAGGCGTAGAATCCGGCCGCGCGCGGCGGATAAACTGAACAGATGCGACTGGTCTACCTCGCCGACGCGCCGTATGTCCACACTCGACGCTGGGTTGAGCACTTTGTCTCGGCGGGCTGGGAGACCCACGTCATCTCGTTTCGCCCCGCGCAGATCGAGGGCGCGCGGGTCCACTACGTCGGCGGGCTCGAACGCCTCGGTAAACTCCGCTATCTGGCGCACGCCCGCGGCGTCCGCCAGCTGGTTGCGGAGCTGCGCCCGGACATCCTCCACGCGCTACACCTGACCAGCTACGGCTTTCTCGCCGGCGTGTGCGCCGCGCGGCCGCGCCTCGTCTCGGTCTGGGGGACGGACATCCTGGAGGCGCCCGGCTGGACGCCGCTGCACCACTTGATCACGCGCTACGCTCTCTCGAGGGCCGATCATGTCACGGCGACCGGCTTCCGCCTGGCGAACGCAACCCTGCGCTACGCGCCGCGTGGGAAGCCGGTGACTGTCGTGCCGTACGGCGTCGATCTGACGCGCTTCCGCCCGTCGCGCAACGGCAACCGGACCGACGACGTAGTGATCGGCTCGGTGGGGCGGCTCTCTAAGGAGAAGGGCCTCGACGATCTCCTGCGAGCTGCTGCTCAGCTCATCGAGCAGGGCGCGCCGGTCCGCGTCGTCCTTGTTGGCGACGGGCCGGAGCGCGCGCGGCTCGTCGCGCTGGCAAGGCGGCTGGGAATCGATCGGCGCGTAGACGTTCGAGGCGAAGTCCCGCACGAACAGGTACCCGTCGTGCTCAACGAGCTCGATGTCTTCGTCATGCCGTCGCGGGCGGAGGGCTTCGGCGTTGCGGCGCTGGAGGCGGCCGCGATGGAGCTGCCGGTCGTCGCGTCACGCGTCCACGGCATCCCGGACGTCGTCGCGGACGGCGGAACGGGGCTGCTTGTGCCGCCGGGCGACGTCGGCGCGCTGGCCGAGGCGATAGGCCGCCTCGTCTCCGATGCCGGTCTGCGCACGGCGATGGGCCGCGCCGGTCGCGCCTTCGTCGAGCAGCGGTATCGCTGGGAGGACAACGTGGCGCAGATGGAGCGGCTCTACCAGCACGCGCTGGCGCCGTTTACCAAACACGAGGGCTATGGTACCGTGGCTACGAGCTAGCTTCGTGGCCGACGCTGGAACCTATGTCTGACGCATCCCTTCCGTTCGTCTCGGTGGTTGTCCCCATGCGCAACGAGCGGCGCTACATCGAACGCTGTCTGCGCTCGCTTGCAGCGCAGGACTACCCGCGCGACCGCTTCGAAGTGATCGTCGTCGACGGCGGCTCGACCGACGGCTCGCGCGAGCTGGTGGAATCGATCCGTGATGAGCTGCCCAGCCTGCGCGTCGTCGAGAACCGTGGGAAGCACACATCGCGCGGACTGAACATCGGCCTGGCGTTCGCGCGCGGCGAGGTGATCGCCCGCGTAGACGCGCACGCGTCCGTCGCGCCCGATTTCCTGACCGAGAGCGTCGCGGCGCTCCGGCGTACTGACGCGGATGCCGTCGGCGGGCCGATCGAAACGCTGGGCGAAGGCCCGGCCGGCGAGGCGATCGCGCTCGCTGTCTCGTCGCCGTTCGGGGTGGGGAACGCGGTCTTCCGCTACAGCCAGCGCGAGCAGTGGACGGACACGGTCGCATTTCCGGCATACCGCCGTGACGTCTTCGACCGCATCGGGCCCTTCTCTGAGATCGACGGCGGCGAGGACGACGAGTTCCACCTGAGGCTGCTGGACGCGGGCGGGCGCATCTTGCTCACGCCGCGGATCCGCTCCACGTACTACGCGCGCCGCAGCTACGCGGAGCTGGCGCGCCAGTACTTCGGCTACGGCCAGGCGAAGGTCGTCGTGCTTTCGCGCCATCCGCGCCGGGTCCGGCTGCGCCAGCTCGTGCCGTCGGCGTTTCTTGTCGCGCTGGTCGCATCGTTCTTCGTCGCCCTGTTCGGCGGCGTGCTCGTGCTCCCGCTCGCGATCATCGGCGGGGCGTATCTCGCTGCGTCGCTGGCGGTATCGATCGCGGTCGCGCGGACGCACGGCTGGCGACATCTTCCGCGGCTGCCGTTCGCCTTCGTCTGTATGCATTTGGCCTACGGCCTGGGGTCCCTGAGCGGGCTGTTGCGGCGCAGCGTCGGACAGCCGGTCGCGGTACCGCGAGAGGCCGAGGCGCCGTGAGCGCCGTACAAACGCCGCCGCTTTCGCCCGAGAAGCACGCAGCTGCGTCCGCGGACCCGTACGATCAACTGTCGCCGGCCGAACGGTACATCCACCGCACGCGCGATTACGCGTTGCTCCGCCTGCTGCGACGGCACGCCGTCGAGTCGCTGGGCGAACGGCGCACTCTCGAGCTGGGCGCCGGTACCGGCTCACTGCTGAAGAGTCTCATCGCCTACGGTGCAGACCCGCGCTTCCTGATGGGCATCGATATCAACTTCCGGCGGCTGCGCCGCGCGCGCAACGCCGCATGGGGGACATCGGTTGCCGTTGCGGACGGTGCGCTGTTGCCGTTTCGCAGCGAAGCGTTCGATCTCGTCTTCGTCTTCACGGCGCTTTCGTCGATGCGCGACATCGATGTCCGCCGCCACGCGGCGCACGAAACCATGCGCGTCCTGCGCCCGGGCGGCATGGCGATCGTGTACGACTTCTGGACCAATCCCCTCAACTCGCATGTGCAGCCGGTCTCTGCGGAGGAGCTCCGCCGGCTGTTCGGACCGCGTCCTGTCGAAGTCGAACGTTTGACGCTCGCGCCCCCGATCGTGCGGGCGCTCTCCGGCAGCGAGTGGCTCTGCCGCCGGCTCGAGCGGTTGCCGTTCTTACGCACGCACCTGCTCGCTGCCGTGGAGAAAGAGATCGTCCATGGCTGAGGCGAAGCCAGGCGCAGCCGTGGAAACGCCGGCCGAGCCGTTCCTCCCGTTCTCGCTCCCGGAGATAGGCCAGGCCGAGATCGACGAAGTCGTCGATACGCTCCGGTCCGGCTGGCTGACCAACGGACCGAAGGTGCGCGCATTTGAGGCGTCGTTCCGCGAAACGACGGCGTCGTCGCACGCGGTCGCGCTGTCGTCCTGCACCGCGGGCCTGCACCTCGCCCTGCTCGCGCTGGACATCGGCCCCGGCGACGAGGTGATCACGACACCGCTGACGTTCGCCGCCACGGTGAGCATGATCATCCACGCCGGCGCGACGCCGGTGCTCGCGGACATCAGCGAAGATGACTACAACATCGACCCGAAGGAGATCGAGCGGCGCATCACGCCACGGACCAAGGCGATCATCCCCGTCCACTACGGCGGCCAGCCCTGCCGGATGGACCAGATCCTGTCGCTCGCGAAGTCGCACAACCTGCGCGTGATCGAGGACGCTGCGCACGCGCTCGGCGCGTCGTACCGCGACCGGCCGATCGGCGCGATCGGCGACTGCGCGGTCTTCAGCTTCTACCCGATCAAGCCGATCACCACCGGCCAGGGCGGCATGCTCACGACGAATAACGAAGAGCTGGCCGACCGCGTCCGGCTGCTCAGCCTGCACGGGCTGAGCAAGAACGCCTGGGACCGCTACTCCGACAAGGGGTCGGCGTTCTACCAGGTGCTGGCGCCGGGTTTCAACTACGTGATGACGGACCTGCAGGGCGCGCTCGGCATCCACCAGCTGCGCCGCCTGCCCGAGTTCCAGTCGCGCCGTGTCGAGATCGCGCGCCAGTACGATGAGCAGCTCGCCGGTCTGCCGGAGATCGTCCGGCCCTCGGTCCGAGACGATGTCGAGCACTGCTGGCACCTCTACCCGATCCGCGCCGACGGCCAGCGGCTCAAGATCGGGCGCGACGCGTTTGTCGAGGCGCTACGGGAGCGCGGCATCGGGACATCCGTCCACTTCATCCCGATCCACTATCACCCGTATTTCCGCGAGAAGCTCAGCCTGCGCGAAGGCGACTACCCTGTCGCCGAGCGCGTCTTCGAAGGACTCATTTCGCTGCCGCTCTACCCGCGCATGACGGACTCGGATGTTGGGCGCGTATCGAACGCGATACGCGAGATTGTCGCGGCGAACAGGCGTTAGCCGTGCTCAAGCGCACCTTCGACGTGCTGGTGTCGGCGACGGCGCTGGTGGGGCTCTCGCCTGTGCTGTTGATCGTCGCGCTGGTCGTCCGGCTCGAGTCGCCCGGGCCGGTGCTCTTTCGCCAGCTCCGCGTCGGCCGGGACGGCAGGCTGTTCGACGTCTACAAGTTCCGCACGATGCGCGTCGGGCCGGAGGAAGACCCCCGGTCCGCACCGGTGCCGGACGTCGACGACATCGGCTCGTTCGTCTTTGATCCACTCTACGGAGGGAAGCAGTACACGCGTATCGGCCGGTTGCTCCGCTCGACGAGCCTGGACGAGCTGCCGAACTTGATCAACGTCCTGCGCGGCGATATGTCGATCATCGGACCGCGGCCGGACGTCCCGGAGCTGGTCGCGCAGTACAAGCCGGAGTACCACCGGCGTCACCGGGTGAAGCCGGGCATCACGGGCCTTGCCCAGGTGAACGGCCGGGCCAGTTTGACGTACGAACAGATCATGGACTACGATCTGCAGTACGTGGACGAGCATTCGTTCGTGCGTGATCTCACCATCCTAGCCCGTACGCTGCCAGCGGTGCTCAGCAGGAAGGGAGCTCGGTGAGCGACGAAGGCGGGCCGGTCCCGCAGCCCCTGGCAAGTCAGCCGGCCGGCTTCCGGCTGCTCCTCGGCAAGGCGCGCGTTTTTCCTGTCCTCGCCCTCGACGCGCTGCTGATCGTGGCCAGCTATGCGGCCGCGCTCGCGTTGAAGTTCGACGGCGACGTGCCGCGCGTCACGATGGTCTTCTTCGGCAAGGTGATGGTGCTGATCGTCCTTGCCTATATCATAAGCAACTACTTCTTCGGCATCTACCGGACGGCTTGGCAGTACGCCGGGTTAGCCGATGCGATCACGCTGGCGTTTGCGGTCGGCCTGGTATCGATCCTGCTCATGGGCATCGACGTATTTCTCAACCCCCGGCACATCCCGCTCACGGTGACGTTAACCGCGCCGCCGCTGATCTTGCTCTCGATGGGCGTGGCGAAGCTCTGGCCCAGGCTACGCACACAGGTGTCGTTCGTGGCGCCGGCGGGCCCGGTGCAGCGCGTGCTAGTGGCCGGCGCGGGCGCGACCGGCCAGATGCTCGTCCGCGAGTTCCTCGAGCATCCCGACTGGGGATACAAACCGCTCGGCTTCGTCGACGACGACGGCCGCAAGCGGGGCGTCCGCATCCACGGCGTGCCCGTGCTCGGTACGCGCGACGATATCCCGGCGCTGGCCGAAGCGCGCCGCATCGATGTCGTTGCGCTGGCGATGCCGTCGGCCACCGGCGCGACGATCCGCGACTTCGTCGGCATCTGTCAGGAGACGCGCGCCGCCGTGCGCACCGTGCCGGGCGTGCCGGAGATCGTCCACGCCGGCGGCGCCGCCAGCCTGCGCGAGATCACCGTCGACGACCTGCTCGCGCGGCCGCCGACGGAGATCGACACGGCGCGTTGCGCGTCCGTCATCCGCGGCCGCGAGGTGCTGATCACGGGCGCGGCGGGCTACCTGGGGCAGGAGCTGGCGCGCAGCCTGCTGCAGTTCGGGCCGGCGGCGCTGCACCTGCTCGACACGAACGAGAGCGGTCTCTACGAGATGCAGCGCGACCTGAAGGCGGAGGGCGTCGACGCGCGCATTTGGATCACGGACGTCGTCGACAGCGCGCGACTGGAGCGGACGTTCCGGTCCGCCAAGCCGCAGATCGTGTTCCATACGGCCGCTTACAAGAACATTCCGGTGATGGAGGAGCACCCGGAGGCCGCGTTTCACGTCAACGTCGTCGGGACGATGAACATCTGCCTGGCGGCGGACGCCGCCGGCGCGGAACGCGTCGTCTTCGTTTCGACGAACAAGGCAGCCGAGCTCGATAGTGTGTACGGTGCGACGAAGCGCATCGGCGAGCTGCTCGTCGTTGCGCTCGGCCGCGAGAGCGCGACGAAGTTCTGCGCGGTGCGGTTGCACAACGTGATGGGCAGTCGCGGCAGCGTAGTGCCGTTGTTCCTGCGCCAGATCGAGCGCGGCGGCCCCGTGCAGCTCACGCACGCCGACGCGACGCGCTACTTCATGTCGCCGCCGGAGGCCGTGCGCCTGCTGATCCAGGCCGCGGCGCTTTCGCAACAGGGGCAGGTGCTCGTCCTCGATCTGGGCGAGGAGGTGAAGATCGGCGACCTGGCCGAGAAGCTGATCCGGCTGCGCGGCTACCAGCCGGGCAAGGACATTCAGATCGTTTACTCCGGCCTGCGCCCCGGCGAGCAGATCCAGGAGGACCCGCTGGAACGGCGGGGACACTTCGGCCGGACGGAGCACGCGCAGGTCTTCCTCGCCGAGCAGCACGTCGCCGTCGCGTCCGACGAGATCGTCGAGCGCATCGAATCGCTGCGCCGCGCCCCGCCGGAAGGCCGCGACGAGCTGATCGCGCATCTCCACGCGCTCGCGCGCATCGACCTGCGCGATGTCCAGCCCGCGTCCACACTGTCCGAGAACTAGGGCCGGCCGCGGCTTGTGAAAGTCGTTACCGTCGTCGGCGCGCGACCGCAGTTCGTGAAGGCGGCCACCCTAAGCCGAGAGCTGCGCCGCGCGCACACGGAGGTCCTCGTCCACACGGGCCAGCACTACGATCCCGCCCTGTCGGACATCTTCTTTAAGCAGCTCGACCTGCCGAAGCCCGCGCATCATCTCGGCGTGGGGTCCGCCTCGCACGGGCGGCAGACCGGCCAGATGCTCGAGCGGCTCGAGCCGGTGCTCGAGCAGGAAGCGCCCGACTGGGTGGTCATCTTCGGCGACGCGAACTCGACCCTCGCCGGCGCGCTCTGCGCGGCGAAGCTGCACCTTCCGCTCGCGCACGTGGAGGCCGGGCTGCGCAGCTTCGACCGATCGATGCCGGAGGAGATCAACCGCATCGTCGCGGACCACGTGTCCGACCTGCTCTTCGCGCCGACACAGAACGCGCTGGACCTGCTGGCGCGCGAAGGGCTCGCCGAAAAGGCGCGCCTGACGGGCGACATCATGTACGACTCGCTGCTCCAGCAGCTGCCGCTGGCGGAAACATCGGACATCATCGAGCGGCTTGCGCTGTCGCCGGGCGGGTACGCGCTCGCGACGGTGCACCGCGCGGCGAATACGGACGACCTCGACGCGCTCGGGCGCATCCTCGACGCGCTCGCGCTGCTCGACGAGCCGGTCGTCTTCCCGATCCACCCGCGCGCCCGCCTCGCGCTCGCTTCGTCCGATCTCGAGACGTCGTCCAACATTCGTGTGATCGAGCCGGTCGGCTACCTGGAGATGCTGGCGCTGCAGCGCAGCGCGCGCATCGTCCTGACCGACTCGGGCGGCCTGCAAAAGGAGGCCTACCTGCTCGGCGTGCCCTGCGTCACGCTGCGCGAGGAGACCGAGTGGCCCGAGACGCTGGCCGGCGGCTGGAACGTCCTCGCGGGCAGCGACCCGAAGCGCATCGTCGAAGCGGCGCGGCGATCGAAGCCGGGTGGAGAGCCGCCGCTCGTATTCGGGGACGGACACTCAGCCGAACGAATGGTACGATTGCTAGGCGATGATCCATCCCAGCGCGGATGTCTCTCCTGACGCCCGGATCGGGCCCGGCACACGTATCTGGAACGAAGCTCAGGTGCGGGAGGGCGCCTGCCTGGGCGCGGACTGCAGCATCGGTAAGGGCGCCTACATCGACCGCGATGTGGTCATCGGCGACCGCGTAAAGGTCCAGAACCGCGCCTCGATCTACCGCGGCGTCACGGTCGAAGACGGCGTGCTCATCGGACCGCACGTCGCTTTTACGAACGACCGTCATCCGCGCGCCGTGCATCCTGACGGCAGCCTGCGCACGGACGCTGACTGGCAGCTTGTGCCGACGCTTGTGCGCGAGGGCGCCTCGATCGGGGCGGGCGCCGTGATCGTCGCGGGCGTGACGATCGGCCGCTGGGCGATGGTGGGGGCGGGCGCGGTCGTGACGCGCGACGTGCCGGAGCAGGGGCTGGTAGCCGGCAACCCGGCCGAGCTGATGGGCTGGGTCTGCCTCTGCGGCCGGCGGCTTGCGCGCGAATCGGGCGTCTGGCGCTGCGCGGCGTGCGATCGGACGTACGATCTCGCCGAAGCGGAGGCGGTCGCGCCGTGATCCGCATCGCGCAGCCGATCATCGGTCCGGACGAAGAGGCCGCGGTGCTGCGCGCGCTGCGCTCCGGGCAGCTCGCCCAGGGGGAGCTCGTCGCGGAGTTCGAGCAGGCGGTTGCGGCTGAGCTCGGCGCGCGACATGCCGTCGCAGTGTCCTCGGGCACAGCGGCGCTGATCGTCGCCTTGCAGGCGCACGGCATCGGTACCGGCGACGAGGTAATCGTGCCGGTCTTCACGTTTGCGGCCAGCGCGAACGCCGTGCTGCTCGCCGGCGCGACGCCGGTCTTCGTCGACATCGACGCGTCGGACTTCAATATCGACGTGGATCAGATCGAAGGCGCGATCACGCCGCGGACGAGGGCGATCATGCCGGTGCATCTCTTCGGCCAGCCGTGCGATATGACGCGCGTGATGGAGATCACCGCCCGTCGCGGGCTGATCGTGATCGAGGACGCATGCCAGGCGCTCGGCGCGCGCTGGCAGGGCACGAAGGCCGGCACCTTCGGCACGGGCTGCCTTTCGTTTTACGCGACGAAGGGCATCACGACGGGCGAGGGCGGCATGATCGTCACGAACGACGGCGATGTCGCGGCCCGGGCGCGACTGCTGCGCAACCAGGGCGAGCAGGAGCGCTACCGGACCGACGTGCTGGGCAACAACTTCCGGATGACCGAGCTGGCCGCCGCCCTTGGCCTGGCGCAGCTTCCCAAGCTGAACGAATGGATCGAGCGCCGACGCCGCAACGCCGCGTGGCTCAGCGGACGCCTCGACGGCGTTGGCACGCCCGGCGAGCGGCCTGGCGCATTTCATGTGTTCCAGCAGTACACGGCGCGGGTCCCGTCTTCGTGGGACAGGCTTCAGCCTGTCGAGCGTCGGGCTGAAGCCCGACCCGCGGAGAAGAACGCAGGGGCACGCGATGCTCTGCAGGCTGCGCTGCGCGCGCAGGACATCGAGTCGGCGATCTACTATCCGCTCTGTCTACACCAGCAGCCGCTCTACCAGCGGCTCGGCATCGGCGGCGACTTCCCTGTCGCGGAGCGCGCGGCGCTGGAAGTGCTCTCGCTGCCGGTGCACGCCGCGCTCGAGCA
>JBIOYF010000010.1:0-2215 GCA_044870035.1 Dehalococcoidia bacterium | reverse complement strand
GCGCTCATCGTCGAGAACGACGACGCACTCCGCGGCGTCCTCCAGCGCGCGCTCTCCGAGCAGTTCGAGACGCACTCCGCGGCCGACTACGACTCCGCGCTCCAACTCCTGGAGACCTTGCCTGCGTTGAATGCCCTGGTGAGCGACTATGAGCTCGGGCCGGGCCCCACGGGAGACCAGGTCCTGCGTGCGGTGGAGCACCTCCACCCGCGATGCCTCCGCGTCCTCGTGTCGGGCAAGACGGCAGCGAAACGCCTCTCCGCCGGCGACGAGTTCCTGCAGAAGCCGTTCGATGCCCAGCAGCTCGTGGAGCTCCTGCGGAAGCGGCTCTAACTTGGACCGAGCTACAGCTTGACCCGGCGCAGCCGCAGGGCGTTCGCGATCACCGAGACCGAGCTGAGGCTCATGGCGGCGCTGGCGAAGATCGGGCTCAACAATATGCCGAGCCACGGGTAGAGAACGCCGGCCGCCACCGGTACGCCCAGCGCGTTGTAGACGAACGCGAAGAACAGGTTCTGCCGGATGTTGCGCATGGTCGCTTGCGACAGCCGCCGCGCGCGCACGATGCCGGTCAGATCGCCCTTGAGCAGCGTGACCCCCGCGCTTTCGATGGCGACATCGGTGCCGGTGCCCATGGCGATGCCGACCTCGGAGGCCGCCAGCGCCGGCGCGTCATTGACGCCGTCGCCCGCCATCGCCACCGTCCGACCTTCTTTCCGTAGCTTCTCCACGACGGCGCTCTTCTGGTCCGGCAGCACCTCGGCTTCCACCTCGGTGATGCCGAGGCGGCGCGCGACGGCATCGGCCGTGGTCTTGTTGTCGCCGGTCAGCATCACCACGCGGACGCCTTCCCGGGAAAGCGCATTGAGCGCAGCGGGCGTGGTCGCTTTGACGGGGTCCGCGATCGCAATGACGGCGGCGGCCTTGCCGTCGATGCCGAGGAAGATCGCGGTCGCGCCATCATGCCGAAGCCGCTCGGCGTCCGGCTCCAGCTCGCTCGTCGCAACGCCGAGCTCGCGCAGGAACTTCGCATTGCCCAGCGCCAGCCGGCGCCCGTCCACCACTCCGACCACGCCCTTGCCGGTGGGGGAATCGAATTCGGCGACCGCCGAAAGTCCGAGCTTGCGCTCCTGCGCGGCAGCGACGATCGCGAGCGCAAGCGGATGCTCGCTCGCCTTTTCCACGCTCGCCGCCAGGCGAAGAGCCTCGTTCTCGTCAAGGCCCTTGGCAACGACAGCCACCACCTTCGGCTTGCCTTCCGTGAGCGTTCCGGTCTTGTCGACGACGAGCGTGTCGATCCTCTCCATTCGTTCCAGCGCCTCGGCGTTCTTGATCAACACGCCGGCCTGGGCGCCGCGCCCGACGCCCACCATGATCGACATCGGCGTCGCCAGCCCAAGCGCGCAGGGGCACGCGATGATCAGCACCGTGACCGCCGCCACCAGGCCGAAGGTGAATCGCGGCTCCGGCCCGTAGATGCTCCAGGCCGCGAATGCTACGAGCGCAATCGCGATCACCGCCGGCACGAACCAGCCCGACACCTGGTCGGCGAGCCGCTGGATCGGCGCCCGCGAGCGCTGCGCGGCAGCGACCATCTGCACGATGCGGGAGAGCATGGTGTCGCGGCCGACCTTTTCCGCCCGCATGACGAAGCTGCCTGTCGTGTTGAGCGTGCCGGCGATCACCTTCGCGCCCACCGCCTTGGTCACCGGCATGGATTCTCCCGTGACCATGGACTCGTCGACCGCCGAGCGGCCTTCGATCACCTCGCCATCGACCGGGATCTTCTCGCCCGGACGAACTCGGAGCCGGTCACCGACCGCGATCGCGTCGAGGGATACTTCCTCATCGCTGCCATCGGCTTTCAACCGCCGCGCGGTCTTGGGAGCGAGATCGAGCAAGGCGCGGATGGCGCCCGACGTCTGCTCGCGCGCCCGCAGCTCCAGCACCTGGCCGAGCAGGACCAGAACGGTGATGACCGCGGCGGCCTCGAAATAGACCGCGACCGCGCCGTCGGGGCCGCGGAATGCCGGCGGGAACAGGCCCGGGAGCAGGATCGCCACCACGCTGTAGAGCCACGCGACGCCCGTGCCCATGGCGATCAGCGTGAACATGTTGAGGTTGCGCGTGACGAGGGATTGCCAGCCGCGCACGAAGAACGGCCAGCCGCACCAGAGCACGACCGGCGTGGCGAGCAGGAATTGCAGCCAGTTCG
>JBIOYF010000009.1:0-4040 GCA_044870035.1 Dehalococcoidia bacterium | reverse complement strand
GGCGACACGATCATGGGCCTGGCGCTGCCGCACGGCGGCCACCTGACGCACGGCTGGAACGTCAACTTCTCAGGTCGTTTCTACACGCCGGTGCAGTACGCCGTCGATGCCAAGACGCAGCGCATCGATTACGACGCTGTGCGCGAGCTGGCGAAGGCCGAGCGCCCGAAGATCATCGTTGCTGGTGGCACAGCGTACCCGCGCGAGTGGGACTTCAAGACGCTGGGCGAGATCGCACGCGAGGTGGGCGCGTACTTCCTCGCGGACGTCTCGCACGTGGCAGGGCTGATCGTGGCGGGCGTGCACCAGGACGCCGTGCCGCACGCCGACGCGGTGATGACGACGACGCACAAGACGCTGCGCGGGCCGCGCGGCGCGATGATCCTGTGTCGAACCGAGCACGCGGACGCGATCGACCGCGCGGTGTTCCCCGCGCTCCAGGGCGGGCCGCACAACCACACGACGGCGGCGATCGGCGTGGCGCTGAAGGAGGCGTCGACGGAAGAGTTCCGCGAGTACGGCCGGCAGATCGTGCGCAACGCGAAGGCGCTCGCGGCGGAGCTGCTCGAGCGCGGCTTCACGCTCGTCTCCGGCGGCACGGACAACCACCTGATCCTGATCGACCTGACGAACAAGGGTGTGTTCGGCAAGAAGGCCGCGCAGGCGCTCGACCGCGCGGGCATCGTGACGAACTACAACACCATCCCGTTCGACCCGCGCAAGCCGTTCAGCCCGAGCGGCATCCGCATCGGCACGCCGGCGGTGACGTCGCGCGGCATGGGCGAGAACGAGATGCGCCGGATCGCCGCCTGGATGGACGAGGTCGTCGCGGCGCCCGCGGACGAAGCGCTGGCGGAGCGCGTGCGCAACGAAGTGCGCGAGCTGTGCGAGGCGTTCCCTGCGCCGGGGCTGCCGGTTCGCTAGCACTCGAGGGCCTCCCTCACCCCGGCCCCCTCCCTCGCTGAGGGCGAGGGGAGCTAGCTATCGAGCGACACGGCAAGAGACCCGAAGGGAGAAAATCACGCAACGACGTGCCGGTTGACGTTCCGAAGGGGCCCCGCGTATACTAAATCGCTGGATTTCGGCGCTTGCCAGCCCGGCATCCCAGCCGAACGAGCGGAGCCGGGTTGTTTTATTTCACTACCCAGGCTGAATGCCTGAGCTACAGAGGACCAGGCTGAACGCCTGGGCTACAGACGGAGGCCCATTTGCGACGCTACGAGCTGGTCGCCATCATCAGCCCGCAGGTACCCGACGACGAGCTGCCGGACGCCATCGACCGGCTGCTGAAGAAGCCCGTCGAGAGCCAGGGCGGCGTCTGCGACGACGTGAACGTCTGGGGCCGGCGCAGGATGGCCTACCCGATCAAGCGCCACACGGAAGGCAACTACGTCTTGACCAACATCCAGCTGGACCCTGATAGGGCCAAGGAGCTGGAGCAAGGGCTGCTCATCTCGGAAGAGGTGATCCGGCACCTTCTGGTAAGGCTCGACGACGAATGATGGAGCGGGCGCGAGCGTTGTTGGCTCGACGAAAGGAGTCGGTGGTATGGCGGGGCTCAACAAAGTAATGCTCATCGGCAACCTGGGGACCGACCCCGAAATGCGCTACACCGCGAACGGCAACGCGGTGACGACGTTTCGCATGGCAGTGAGCCGGGCGTTCTCGGGCAACGACGGAGAGCGCCGCGAGGAGACGGAGTGGTTCAACATCGTCACCTGGAACAAGCTGGCCGAGACCGTCAGTCAGTTCCTCCAGAAGGGACGCCGGGCCTACGTCGAGGGACGGCTGCAGACACGCTCGTGGGACGGGCAGGACGGCCAGCGTCGCTACCGGACCGAAGTGATCGCGAACACCGTGCTGTTCCTCGACCGCGCCCAGGCGGCCGCGCTGCCGGAGGACCCAGGTACCGAACCGGTGCCGGACGAAGTCCCGGTCGAGTAACGAGGTAGGAATTTGACGCAAGAGGAAGAACAGGAAGCGACCCCACCGGCGCCCGCAGCGGAGGTTCCGGCCGTACGCCCGCCCGGGCCGCCGCCGAGGCGAGAAAACAGCGGTGACGGCGAGGGCGACCGCCCGGACCGTCGGCGGCGGCATTTCGGGCGGCGGCGCGTCTGTGCGTTCTGCGCTGACAAGGTGACGTCGATCGATTACAAGGACCCGATGCGCCTGCGCCGCTTCCTCTCCGACCGCGCGCGCATCGAGCCGCGCCGCAAGACCGGTACGTGCGCCAAGCACCAGCGCTGGCTCGCCTCCGCGCTGAAGCGCGCGCGGCATCTGGCGCTGCTTCCGTACACACCGGAGCACATCCGCACGTCGGGGGTGTCCACTGGCCGGGGTAGGTAGCACAGCGGCTTCGAAGGGCATTGTCTGGGGGGCGTACCGCCCTCGTTGCATCTCCAACGCCCGGTGACCGCGCATGGCGAAGAGTAAGGCTGTCGCGCGTCCCCAAGCCCGCCCGCGCCGCCGCGCGGCGGACACCGAGCACATCACCAGGCTGTTCGTCGTCGGCGGCGTCGTCGCTGTCATCATCATTGCGGCGGGCGTCATCGCGTTCGGCTGGTATCAGACGCAGATTAAGCCGCTGAGCAAGACGGTGCTGCAGGTGGGCAGTGTCAAATACAGTCTGGGGCACCTGGAGCGGCGCATGACGTATCAGAAAGAGCAGACTACGTACTACGACCAGGGCCAGGCAGCGCTCCAACTCCCGGACGATACGATCTCGCAGCTTGAGGTAGAGGCCAAGCTCCTCCAGGGCGCGAGCGAGCTGAATATCACCGTGACCGACGAGGAGTTCGCCACGGAGATCAAGGAGCGCGGCAACGTAGCGGAGGACGCCAAGCCGGATGTATATGCGGCGGCGTTCCAGAAGCAGGTCAAGGACAGCGGACTCCACGAGGGCGAGTACCGTCAGATGGTCAAGGCCGACCTGCTGCAAACGAAGGTCTTCGATTACTACAGGTTCATCGCGGCGCCGAGCGAACCGCAGATACGGGCCAACTACCTAATCGCAGATACGCAGGAAAATGCGGACGAAGCGCTGACACGCGTTCGTGCCGGCGAGGACTTCAAGACCGTCGGCGACGACGTTAGCGGGGGGCAGGGAAGCGGCGTGCTGGAGTGGACGCCGCGCGGCGGTTCGGCGTTCCTGCCGCAAGCGATCGAGGACTTTCTCTTCGATCAGGCGCAGGTAGGCCAGGTGAGCGATCCTCAACCAGTCGGCAGCCTCTTCTACGTCACGCAGTTGCTGGAGCGGGACCCGAACCGAGCGCTGGATGACCAGGGGCGGGAGCGCGTCGCCCAGCGGGAGATCTCCAAGTGGCTCGACGGGCTGAAGCTCACGACCACCCAACATTTTTCAGATGAGGACCGGAACCGCGCCCTGGACGACGTATACTAGCCTCGTAGATCGCGAGCGCGAGCCATGGTGAAAGAGCAAGTATCGGAGACGACCAACGGCATCGGCTGGGCGCAGGACCAGCTCTATCAGCTCAAGGCGGCCGTCGGCGCGCTCGAACAGCAGTTTGGTCACCTGCAATCGATGGTCACGCAGCTAAGCGACAGCATGCGCGGCGTCGAAACGTCGCTGCGGGATGCGCTGGCGGGCGCGCAGCAGGCCGGGCGGCTGCAGGAAGAGCTGAACCAAGCCGTCGGGCTGGTCGTCCATCTGCAGGACCAGCAGGCCGAGGCAAACGGGCGACTGGACATGCTCTCGCGGCGCGAGCACGCGGACGAAACGCGCGACGAAGAGCAGTGGACGGAGGTCGCGCGGACAGTCGAGCAGCTCGAGCGGCAGGTAGCGCTCTGGCACGATCGCCAGGCCGGCGTTGATGAAGTCGGCCGGCGTTTCCAGGAGGGGCTGTCGCTGGTGCGGCAGGAGCTCCAGGACGCCGTGCGGCGGTTGGACGGGGCGGAGACGCGGTCCGCGCGCGGCCTGGAAGGCGCCAACCGCGCCGAGCACAACCTCACCCAGGTCGACGCGTCAATCCTCTCTTTGCAGCGCGACAACGAAGCACTGACGGAACGGCTGCGCGCCACGT
>JBIOYF010000008.1:0-3158 GCA_044870035.1 Dehalococcoidia bacterium | reverse complement strand
AGCGCGCGCCTGCGACAGCGGCGCTCCGCATCAGGTTGAACGGAAGCGGCCCATGCAGCGCGCATAGCTCGCGGCACCGGGCCTGGCTCGCCCGTTTGATCGGGCTGACAGAGTAGACGCCGGCCAGGGCCAGCGCCAGTCCAACGACGACAGGCTGGTTGGGCCAAGGCATTCTCAGGGCGGTGTAGACCGCGTAGCACATCACGCCGAACATCAACCACACGCCGAGGTACGTCCCCGCAAGCACTCCAGCGGCGACCTGCCATCCGCGTCGCCGTTCGGCCGTTCGCGCGAACTCGAGAACCACCGGGATCGCCGAGGGCAGCATCATCGCCGTCATCATCACGACCCAGGTCGCGGCGAAGGACTCGAGGGGGCCGAGGCCCATGTCCATTCCGTCCATTCCGGCCATGGAACGCGAGTGCTGGACCATGAAGGCCCACGCAACGCCGGCGACAGCGAGGACGACCAATGCGGCCACCGTAGGTTTGGCCAGTTCCTGCCGGGCGTCGAAGGCCTTCATCACCACTCGGCACGCTGGACAGAATCCGGCCGGCCTCGCTTGCCTGACGAGCCCGATCGCCAGAAGGAGTCGGCGGCCGTCCATCAGTCCTCATACTCGTCGCGACGGCGAACCCACCCACCCGCGCCGGCGTCGCCCTCATCGCGGCCCTTCGGTACGAGATCCATGTAGTGATAGGCGACGTTCAACATGTCGAGCCCACGCTCATAGGTCGAATACGTGTGGTAGATCTGGCCGCCGTCCCTCAGGAACACGCTGATGCCGGGGGCCTCAGTCAGCCCCCACGGGCGGAGCCGGTAGTTGTAGTCGACCTCCTTGGTCTCATCAGTGAAAGAAACGCGATAGTCGAAGTTGAAGTCGCTGCCGAGCGACGACAGCCACGGAAAGCCCCAGCCCATCCGTTTCTTGTAGGCGGCAAGCTTCGGGTAGGGAGCCCGTGAGACCGCGGCCATGCTGATGTCGCGGTGGTTCAGGTGGACGGTGATGCCGTTGAAGTTGTCCATCCAGAAGGAGCAGACGTAGCAGGGCGCGTCAGCGGTCCAGGGCGTATGAGGCGCCGCGGTGTCGGGATGGAACATCGCGTGATAGATGACCAGCTGGCCGCGTCCTTCGAAGACGTCGCTGAGCGTCTGCGTCCCGCGCTCACCCTGGAAGGTGTATTGCTTTTCGACGAGCTCCCAGGGCAGCTCGCGCCGCTCCCGGCTCAGCTGGTCACGCATCCGGGTGAACTCCTTCTCCTTCGCCAGGTGCCTCTTCCGTGCCCTGAGCCACTCGTCGTGTTTCACCACCTTGTGAGTTGCCATGATCCCTCCTTCCTCAAGCTCTCGTGACTCTCTGCGGCCGGACTCTAGGCGAAAGCCGAATGGGTGGCTACCCGTACAATATCTTGCCGTACGCGTACAAGCGTCTGACGATGAACCCGCAACCATTGATCGGCGGGCGATACGCAGCGTGCTAAGCCATGACAACAGCGATTGACAACTTTCTTGCGGACGGATTCGTCGCGGTACGACGTGCCGTAGCCCCAGGTGTCGTGCGGACGTGCGTCGCGCTGATCGAGGAAGAACTACGCGCGCGAGGCATTGATCCTCGCAACCGGGTGACGTGGACGAAGCCGGTCGTCCGCTTCGCTTGTCCCGAGGGCCCCGCGTTTGCTGCGGCCGGCACGTCGCCCGCGCTTTGCAACGTGTACGACCAGCTCCTGGGCCGCGGCCGTTGGATTTCGCGCCAAGGCGTCGGCGGAACGATTCCGGTTCGGTTCCCGAGCACGAGTGATCCTGGCGACGCCGGCTGGCACATCGACGGCAGTTACGATGTCGGCGGACAGTGGTGGGCGAACGTGCAGAGCCGCGGCCGTGGACTGTTGGCGCTGTTCTTGTTCTCGGATGTGGGCGATCAGGACGCCCCCACCGAAATTCTCGTGGGATCTCACCTTGACGTGCCCGGCGTCCTCGCACCGTTTGGTGAGCGTGGCCTCTGGAACGGCGACGTTGCCCGCGAGCTCCCCGCCTCAACGTTCCGACGCGTGCGCGCCCACGCAACCGGTCGCGCCGGAGACGTATACGTATGCCATCCGTTCCTCGTCCATCGGGCGACGTGGCCGCATCGTGGGTCTAGACCACGAATGCTCGCCCAACCCGCAATCGAGTGTCCCCAGCCATTCGCGCTGCGCGAGAAGAGCGATGTCTGCGCGGTGGAGCGCGCGATTCTGCGCGGCCTCGAGCGGCGGGACTCGTAGCAGCAGCGCTGCTATGGCCGGTTCGGTGCGTCCGCCGGAGATGACCGCGAACGATGTTTGCGGCTTTCTCGGCCTGATGGACGCCCACGGCATTCGTGTCTGGTTGGACGGGGGCTGGGCGGTGGATGCCTGCCTCGGCTGCCAGACGAGGCCTCACTCCGACCTCGACATCGTCATCGAGCAGCGCCACCTAGACGAAGCCACAACCGCGCTCAAGCGCCTCGGATACGCGCCAGTGCCGCGTGGTGATACTCGTCCGTGGAATTTCGTTCTCGGCCACGACACCGGGCGCCAGATCGACTTCCACGTCATCGTGCTCGACGAACGCGGTCGTGGCGTCTACGGTCCGCCGGGGACTGAGGACCACTATCCCGCCGAGGCGCTGACAGGGAAGGGTATCGTGAATGGCCGCGCCGTCGACTGCATCACGCCCGAGTGGCTGGTGCGATTCCACACGGGCTATCGTGCTGACGCGACGGATTGGGCCGACGTCTCCGCGCTCTGCGCGCGCTTTGGCATTCCAGTTCCTTCCGAGTACCGCGGATTCGCCGGCAAAAGATAGAGTTCTGGCGTAGTTTCCGATTGGCTATGTCGAAGAGATTCGACTGCGAGTTTTCCCACGCCCGGGACGCGGGGCGCACAGGAGACACTCCATGGCGAAGGTAGCGAAAAGGGATCCGCGAGCTCTGATCCACGAGGTCTTCACGACCGAGTTCGCGCACATGAGCCTCGACGAGGCGGTCGCGGACTTTCCCGTCGCCTCGATCAACGCGAAGGCGCCGAACGTGCCCTACACGTTCTGGCACATCCTGGAGCACATCCGCATCGCGCAGACCGATCTCCTCGAGTACGTGCAGAACGCGAAGCACGTCTCGCCGGCGTGGCCGGACGGATACT
>JBIOYF010000007.1:0-23924 GCA_044870035.1 Dehalococcoidia bacterium | reverse complement strand
GACGAGACGATCAACATCAGCGACTTCCCGACGCCGGAGGCGCGCGTCCAGCGCGTGACGGAGCTGACGGGCGGCCGCGGCGCGGACGTCGTCGGCGAGTTCGTCGGCCTGCCGGCGGCCGTGCCGGAAGGGCTGCAGATGGTGCGCTCCGGCGGCACGTACCTGGAAATAGGCAACATCAGCTTCGGCTCCAGCGTCGCAATCGACCCGTCGTCGCTCGTCTGGGGCTCGAAGAGGATCGTCGGCGTGATCATGTACGACCCGTGGGTGATCCCCGAAGCGCTCGACTACCTGGTGCGGACGAAGAAGAAGTACCCGCACGAGGAGGTCGTCTCGCACGACAAGTACAAGCTGGCCGACATCAACCGCGCGTTCGAGGAGGCGGAGTGGCAAAAGGACGGCGCCAGCGCAACGAAAGTGCGCCGCGCGGTCATCGTCCCTTAACCATGTCGATCAGCGTGCCGGCTCGGCCGGCGCCGTCGAGCGCGTGACCGCCGGCTAGTGTAAGTCCGCAGACCTCCTGCTACAGTGCCTAGCAATATGGCGCTGCGCATCACCCAGGTCGACGCCTTCACCGACGAGCCGTTCTCGGGCAATCCCGCGGCGGTCTGCATCCTGCCGAAGCCGCGCGACGCGGCCTGGATGCAGGCTGTCGGACGCGAGATGAACCTGTCGGAGACGGCCTTCCTCGTCCGCCGGGACGACGGCAGCTACGACCTGCGCTGGTTCACGCCGTACCACGAGGTCGATCTCTGCGGCCACGCCACGCTGGCGAGCGCCCACGTGCTCTGGGAGGAGGG
The DNA here is from genome assembly GCA_044870035.1 of Dehalococcoidia bacterium. Taxonomy (GTDB): domain Bacteria; phylum Chloroflexota; class Dehalococcoidia; order DSTF01; family RBG-16-68-14; genus JBBDXS01. Next base: position 23,124 of record JBIOYF010000007.1, on the reverse strand, counting down.
CCACTTACCGCCTGACCGGCAGGCGCGCTTCCACACCAAGAGCTGGCTGCTCACGGCCGATCGCGACGGCGACTGGATCGAGCTGGACTTCCCGGCGACGCCGCCCACGCCGGTCGACGCGCCGGCATCGTTGGCCCAGGCGCTCAACGTCGTGCCGGTCTACTGCGGTAAGACCATCTACGACCTTTTCGTCCAAGTCGAGTCCGAGACGATCGTGCGAGAGCTGGCGCCGGACTTCACGCTGCTGATGGCCGTGCGTGCTCGCGGCACGATTGTGACGGCGCGGGCGTCGACGCCCGGCTTCGATTACGTCTGCCGCTTCTTCGCTCCGGGCGCGGGCGTCTACGAGGACCCGGTGACGGGCTCGGCGCAGTCAGCGCTCGGCCCGTACTGGCAGAGCAAGCTCGGCAAGGACGAGCTGATGGGCTACCAGGCCTCGGAGCGCGGCGGCGTCCTGCGCGTGCGGCCGCGCGGCGAGCGCGTGCTGATCGCCGGCAAGGCGGTGACGGTACTGGTGGGAGAGCTCGTAGACTAGCGCCACTCCCCGATGAACATCCGCCCTAGGTCTCCAATTCCCGATTTCGTCTTCGACTGTTTGCGCGCGCAACCTTTTCGCTACCCTATGCGGGCTATGACAGCAGTACAAGACCCGCCGACCACAGCATTTTCGCTCGAGCTGAACGATGAGCAGCGCCAGCTCCAGGAATGGGTGCACGGCTTCGCGCAGAGCGTGATCCGTCCGGCCGCCCACGAATGGGACGAGCGCGAGGAGACGCCCTGGCCGATCATCGAAGAGGCTGCCAGGCTCGGCATCTACAGCGCGCAGTTCCTCGCGCACCTCACCTCGGACCCCACCGGGCTGATGCTCCCGATCGCCATCGAAGAGCTCTTCTGGGGCGACGCGGGCATCGGCATGGCGCTGATGGGCACGTCGCTCGCTGTCGCGGCGATCTTCGGCAACGGCCAGCCGGACCAGATGGCGGAGTGGCTACCGCAGTGCTTCGGCACGCCGGAGAAGGTGCAGCTGGGCGCGTTCTGTGTCTCCGAGCCGGATGCCGGCTCCGACGTGTCGGCGCTCAAGACCCGCGCCGTCTACGACGCGGCGAAGGACGAATGGGTGCTGAACGGCCAAAAGACCTGGGCAAGCAACGGCGGCATCGCCGCGGTGCACGTCGTCGTCGCGACTGTGGAGCCGGAGTTGGGAGCGCGCGGCCAGGCGTCGTTCGTCGTGCCGCCGGGGACGCCCGGGTTGCGACAGGGCGTGAAGTTCAAGAAGCACGGCATCCGCGCGTCGCACACTGCGGAGGTCTTTCTGGACGATGTGCGCGTGCCCGGCCGCTGCCTGCTTGGCGGCAGAGAGAAGCTGGACGAACGCCTCGCGAAGGCGCGCGAAGGGAAGCGCACCGGCGTGCAGGCCGCGATGGCCACGTTCGAGTCGACACGGCCGTCCGTCGGCGCAATGGCCGTCGGCGTGGCGCGCGCGGCGTATGAGTACTCGCTGGACTACGCGATGCAACGCAAGCAGTTCGGCCGCAGGATTATCGAAAACCAGGCGATCGCATTCATGCTAGCCGACATGAAGACCGAGCTCGACTGCTCGCGGCTCCTCGTCTGGCGTGCTGCCTGGATGGCCCGCAACAGCAAGCGCTTCGAATCGGCGGAAGGCTCCATGTCGAAGCTGAAGGCGGGCGAAGTCTCGGTCTGGGTGACGGAGCGCGCGATCCAGATCCTGGGCGGTATGGGCTACGTGCGCGAGACGCCCGTGGAGCGCTGGCACCGCGACGCGAAGATCTTTACGATCTTCGAGGGGACGTCGGAGATCCAGCGACTGGTGATCTCCCGCGCGATCTCAGGGCTGCAGCTGCGGTAGGCGAAACGCCGTGCCACCGGCGCCGAGACATCCCCTTCCACGCGGGTCAGGGCATGCTTCGCTTCGCTCAGGATGACACAACCAGCGGACTCACACCGTGTACACGCGCTCGCTGGGGCCGCGCAGGAGGAGGGCGGCGGAGCCGGCGGCCTGCCCGCCGTGGCCGGGGCGCCAGAAGGGGCCGACGAGGTTGTCGTTCGTCCCGCTGGTGAGTTGCTCGACCCGATCGCCACTGTGCTTTAGTAGGACACCGTTCTCGCCGCAGAGCAGCGCGTAGTCGCCGCCCGGGTGCCAGGCCGCGCCCAGCAACGCGCCGGACGCTTCCACCGCCCGATAGCTGAAGCCACCGCCGTCGTAGGTGAGCAGCTTGTTCGCGGCACGGCCGCTCGAGCCTGCACCGAGCGGAGTCGAGGTGTACGCGTAGCCTGCGATCAGCGCGCTGCCGCCGTTCGGATGCCAATCGACCGCGACGAAATCGTCCTCATCGTCGCTATGCAACAGCGATTGTAGGTAGGCGCCGTCGCACTTGTAGAGCGGGTGCGGACGCGGGTAGCCGGCCCAGCGGCTGGCGTACGCGCCGACGATCGCGTAGGCGCCGTCCGGACGCCAGGCCAGGGCGCGCAGCGTGTGCGCGCGATCGCCCGGGACGGGCGTGATCGATCCGGTCGCGGCGTCGTAGCGTAGCGCCGTGCCACCGTTACCGATGATCAGCGCGACGTCGCCCTGCGGCCGCCAGGCCACGCGCCGGAGGTTCTCCGTTGTGCCCGACGGCAGCACGCGCACCGAGCCGCCTTCGAGAGTTAGCAGCGCGCCACGGTTGCCGCAGATGAGCGCTCGCGAACCGTCGGGCGAGAACGCCGCGCCGCGCAGGTTATGCTTCGTTCCGCTGTCGATCGGCTCGACACGTTTGCCGCCTGCCCTGAGCGGCGCCGAAGGGTCGCACCGGAGCGCCGCTCCCCCGTTGCCAACGAGCAGGCACCACGAGCCTTCGGGATGCCAGGCTGCCCAGCGCAGCGGCTTCGTTGGGGGCAAGTCGATGCCGGCCAGGCGATCGTTGGCGAACGAGTAGAGCTGCGAAGACATGGGAATTCATTGTAACGGCTGCCATGCTAGGATGAACGGCAATGCGCATCGGACTGATTGGGGGAACGGGGCCGCAGGGGAAAGGGCTGGCGTATCGGTTCGCGCTGGCGGGGCACGAGCTGCTGCTCGGCTCGCGCAGCGTTGAGCGCGCCGAAGCGTCGGCTGCCGAGATCGTCGCGCGCGGCAGCGGCCTTGCGGTGCGGGGCGTGGCGAACGACGAGGCGGCGCGTGAAGGAGAGCTGATCGTTCTGTCGATCCCCTACGAGGGCCAGGCTGAATCGCTCCCTCCCTTCGCACAGGCCGCCGCCGGCAAGACCGTCGTGGTCACCGACGTGCCGCTCGCGTTCGAGGAGGGGCGGCCGACCATGCTCGCCGTGCCGGAAGGCTCGGCGGCGGAGCAAGCGCAGGCGCTGCTGCCGGGCGCGCACGTCGTTGGTGCGTTTCAGAACCTGAGCGCGACGAAGCTCTGGAAGAGCGACGCGCTGCTCGACCAGGATGTTATCGTCTGTGCCGATTCAGACGAGGCGAAACAGCAGATCATGCGCCTCGCAGAGCAGATCGCTGGTGTGCGCGCGGTGGATGGCGGGCCGCTGGCCGCCTCACGCTACGTCGAGGGGATCACAGTCCTGTTGATCGGCGTGAACCGCCGTCACAAGGTGACCGCCGGTATACGGATCGCGGGCCTGAAGTGACAGGAGAGATCCGCGTTATCCCCGTTGCCGGCATGCCGGAAATACACCCAGGCGATGACCTGGCGGCACTTATCCTCGGCGCGGCGCAACGGGAGGGGCTTGCGCTCGAAAGTGGCGACGTGCTCGTTGTCACACAGAAGGTCGTCTCGAAGGCGGAGGGACGCATCGTGGCGCTCGACTCGATCACGCCGGGCCCGTTCGCGCAGCAGGTTGCCGGGCAATGGGAGAAGGACGCGCGCGTCGTCGAGATCGTGCTACGCGAGAGCCGGCGCGTTGTCCGCATGGACCACGGCGTGATGATCTGCGAGACGAAGCACGGGCTGATCTGCGCCAACGCGGGCGTTGACTCGTCGAACGTCGAGCAGCTCGGCACGGTTGCGCTGCTGCCCGTCGACCCGGACGCATCGGCGGGGGCGCTGCGAAGCAAGATCGAGGCGGCGACAGGCGCATCGCTCGCCGTCGTGATCACCGATACCTTTGGCCGGCCCTGGCGCGAAGGGCACGTGAACTTCGCTATCGGCGTCGCCGGCATGCTGCCGCTGCATGACTACACGGGCCGGACCGATCCCGCCGGCTACGAGCTGCGCGTGACGAGCATGGCCGTCGCCGACGAGCTGGCGGCCGCCGCCGAGCTGGCGCAGGGCAAGCTCGACCGCGTGCCGGTGGCCGTCGTGCGCGGCTACGACTATCTGCCCGGCGAGGGCAGCGCGCGCGACTTGTTGCGCGAGCCCGAGAAGGACCTATTCCGTTGAGCCTGGCTCTCCTTTGTCAAGCCGGCTGATATACTGACAACGCTTCTCTCGACGCCCCCATCGTCTAGGGGACTAGGACGCCGCCCTTTCAAGGCGGAAACAGGAGTTCGAATCTCCTTGGGGGCACCACGCTTCCTCCAATCCCTTGATCGTACCTATTGGGCGCAGTACCGTAGCTCAGAGTCTAAACGACGCGAGCCGGCCCTGAGGCCGAAGAAGACTGACTCTCCACGCTAGCGCCGGGGGGAGGGGAGGGAACCGAATGCTGAAACGACTTGTTCTCTTGATGGCGGCGGCCGCCTTCGTGGCCGGAATGGCAGCCTGCGGCGACGACAGTGGTGGCAAAGCCACGCTTGTGGTTCCCGTTAGTGTTGATGGGCACCCGGACGGCTTTGCCGGCTCGTTCCTGGCCTACTTCCCGAACGAGATCCAGGTACACCCCGGGGACGAAGTCGATTTCACCGTCGTTTTCACCGGCGAGCCGCACACCGTAACGCTGGGCAAAGACGTGGATGACGTGTTCAACGTCATCGCGCAGGCCTGCCCGAACGGTGGCCTGGCCGACCCGGACTGTCAGGAAGGGCCGCCGGAAGCGTACGCGGACCAGTACAACGCGGTGAACGAGAAGCTGCCGGCACTACTGCCAGACAACCCCACGGACCCAATTCCGCAGGGCTCTGCCCAGCCCTGCTTTCTTGCGACGGGCGACATTCCCACGGACAATTCGGCCTGTCCTGAGCAGACCCAGCCGGCGTTCGATGGTACGCAGACGGTCTACAACAGCGGCTATCTGGAAGACGGAGCAGTCTTCAAGGTTGAGCTCTCCGACGACATCGCTCCCGGGACCTACAACTTCTACTGCCTGCTCCACCGCGAAGGGATGACCGGCACGATCACCGTCGTCGACAAGGATACGGAGGTGCCGAGCGCCGCCGATCAGAAGACGACCGGGGACGCAAGCTTGGCCGACTTGTCGGCGAAGCTCCAGCCTGCGTTTACACCGCTGGCATCACTTACTCCGGACACCGCCGCGGCGGGCGCCTTCTCGGAAGACGCCCAGGAGGCTACGATAAACGAGTTCGGACCGAAGGAAGCCGACATCGATGTCGGCGGGTCGGTGACATGGACGGTGTTAGGACCGCACACGATTAGCTTCAATGCGCCTGAATCGGCACGTCCGCTCCTGATTAAGGACGCGGATGGCAACTGGCAGATCAATACGGAGACGATCAGCCCTGCTCCGGAGGGAGCCGCCGGCCAGGTACCACCGGACGAAAACGCGCCTCCGCCGGACGAGAACGCGCCTCCGCCGGACGAGAACGCACCGCCGACGTTGATCGATGCAGGCGAGTGGGACGGGCAGGGCTTCCACAGCTCCGGCCTGATCCTCTCCTTCGGTCCAGGCGATCCCGGCTTCTCGGCGTATAAGTTGACATTCACAACGGCCGGTACGTACACATACCTTTGCCTCATCCATCCGGACATGGAGGGGACGATTAAGGTCGGGGGTTGACGCGGTCTAGCGAACAAGCGCAGAAACCTCACGGAACGCCCCCGCGCAGTACGGTTCGCGGGGGCGTTTCTTTCGCTCGCCTGCTGCCGGGCACGGCGATTCTCGCCTGCTCGCTCACGATGCTGCTCGCTGCGACCGCGGGAGTCGTGTGGTCACACCTACAGCGCGGGCCTTCGTTGGCGCAGGTACTCGCGGTCGATCACATTGCTGCAGATGGGACAGAGCAGAAGCACCAGCACAGCCCCGGTGGGCATGAAGGTGCGGAAGGGCTGGTTCTGTCCGCACAGGACAAGGAGACGGTCCGCAAGGGCGCAACATGCGCAAAGGGCGCTTCAGCCGTCGATTACGACATCGTCGCGATAAACGTCGACATCACGCTCAATCGCTACCTCGATCACGATCCGCAGGGTCGCATGTACGTCCTGAAGGACGCCGTGGAGGGCGTTCGACGGGAGGAGGAGCGGAACAAGGCCGCGCGCGAAGGCCGCGGCGAGCCGGCCGTCACGCTGGGGTTGCAGGGCGACGCCATCCAACCGCTCACGCTGCGCGTCAACCAGGGCGAGTGCCTGCGGGTCCGATTGGAGAACCAGCTGGAGGGCGAGCCGGCCAGCTTTCACGTCCATGGAGCGAGCCTGATCGTCTCGAAGACGGGCAAGGCCGCGATCGCGACAAACGCCAGCGCGATGGCGCAGCCCGGCAAGTCGGTGACGTACGAGTGGATGGTCGATGACGGCGAGCCGGAGGGCACACACTACTTCCACAGCCACGGCAACACGCGCGAGCAGACGAGCCACGGGCTCTTCGGCGCGGTGATCGTCGAGCCGAAAGGGTCGCAGCATCTCGATCCGCTGACGGGGAAGCAGCTCACCAGCGGTTGGGCCGCGATCATCGACAGTCCGGACGGCAGCGACTTCCGCGAGTTCGCGCTCTACTACCACGAGATCGGCAACGAGAACTACCTGCTGCTCGATAAGAACGACCACCCGATCCCCCAGGTCGATCCGCTGACGAGCGCGTACCGACCCGCGGCGCGCGCGCTCAACTATCGCAGCGAGCCGTTCATGAACCGGCTGCTGCTCCAGCAGGACAGGACGGGCCGCTACGATGAGTCCGTCTCGTACAGCTCGTACGTCTTCGGCGATCCGGCGACGCCGCTTATGCGCAGCTATCTAGGCGATCCCGTGAAGGAGCGCATCATCCACGGTGGCTCAGAGGTCGCACACGTCCATCACGTGCACGGCGGATCGATCCGCTGGCGGCGTCAGCCCGGCACGGAGGCGTCCGATTTCGACGGCGGGTTGAACAAGCACCCGCAGCTGCTGCCGGACGCGTCGGACCGGACGGACTCACAGACGATTGGCCCATCCGAGACGTTCGACGTGGAGAATGAGTGCGGATCGGGTGGCTGCCAGCAGAGCGCGGGCGACTTCCTGGTGCACTGCCACGTCGCGGAGCACTACTTCTCCGGCATGTGGGGACTGTGGCGCGTTTACAACACGATGCAAGGCGGGCCGACCTCCACCGACTCGCTGCCGCCGTTGCAGGAGCTACCCGATCGCAAGGGCGGCGTGGTACCGGCCGTCAACTCGACGGAGCTTGCGGGCAAGACGGTCGATTGGAGCGGTAGGAGCCAGACGATCGACGACGTCGCGTCGTGGGTAGAGCGGCAGCTGCCGCCGCGTGGCACGCCGAAGGGCTACGACGCTGCCGTGCTCGACTGGAGCACGGACGGCGACCTGTACCTCAACGAGCCGGAGACGGACATATCGTGGCCGGGCTACAAGGCGAACGCGCCGGGCCAGCGGCCGCCGCTCTTATTCGACCCGAAGACGGGGAAGCTCGCGTATCCGATGTTGAGGCCGCATTTCGCCAAGCGGCCGCCGTTCGCGCCCGGGCATGGGCCCGCGCCCTTCCTCGATCCGGGCGGCGACGGCGATCCAACGCCGCCCGGCGCCAATGGCCCGGCCAGCGTCTGTCCCGAAGGCACGAAGCTAAAGACGTTCGTTGTCCACGCGATCGAGCTGGCGATCACGTATAACCAGCGGGACAACATCGTCGACCCGGCCGGCGAGCTGTTCGTGCTGCGCGATCAGGAAGGCCAGGTGCGCGCCGACAACGCGCTGCGCGTCCCGCTGACGATCCGCGCCAACGCCGGCGAGGACTGCGTCGACGTTGTGCTGAAGAGCGAGCTGAAGGACGATCCGCTCAACCACGGCTTCGCGAAGGTGAACGCGCACATCCACTTCGTCCAGTTCGACGTGCAGGCGAGCGACGGAGTCATCGCGGGCTTCAACTATGAGCAGTCGGTGCGGCCCTTTGCGATCGAAGGGCAACGCCTCGAGTCGAGCGCGGCGGCCGGCGCAACATCCGCATTACTCGACAGCGCGGAACGCTTCCAGCCGGGCGAGCTGGTCGGCGTGGGCATGGAGCAGGACCTGACGTTCGAAGTGCGCAAGATCGCTTCGATCGACGGCGCGACACTGACGTTCGACGCACCGCTGACACACGCGCACGGCCCAGGCGAGTCCGTCAGCACGGAGTTTGTGCGCTATCGCTGGTATCCGGACGTGCAGTTCGGCACGGCGTACTTCCACGACCACGTCAACGCGATCGATGGCTGGCGGCACGGTCTGGTGGGCGCGCTGATCGCTGAGCCGCCCGGCTCCACCTACCACGATCCGCACAGCGGGGCCGAGCTGCAGAGCGGGCCGCTGGCCGACATCCACACAACGTCGAACGTCACCGCCGACGTCACCGGCAGCTTCCGCGAGCTGGCGCTCTTCATCCAGGACAACAACCCGCTCTCGCATGTCGACCGGTCCAGCGGGAGCGCGCTCAACCTGCGCGTCGAGCCGCTCGACAACAGGAAGGGCGATCCGGCGCAGCTCTTCAGCAGCGCGGCCCACGGCGACCCAGAGACGCCGCTGCTCGAAGCGTACGCCGGCGATCCGGTCATGATCCGCGCGCTGGTGGGCGCGACGAACGACGCGCATACGCTGCATATCGACGGCCACTGGTTCCGCGTCGAGCCGTACAGCAAGACGTCGCCGCCGACGGATACGGTGCACCTCGGCATTTCGGAGCGCTTCGACCTGATGATCCCGAAGGCGGGAGGCGCGGGCGGCATGCCGGGCGACTATCTCTACTACAACGGGCGCGCGCTCAAGCTGGAGGAGGGGAGCTGGGGTCTGCTCCGGGTGCTGGACGCGAACGGCGACTCAACGCTGCAGAAGCTACCCGGCCACGAGGCGATCCCGCCGACCGCGACCCTGGTCTGTCCGACCGGCGCGCCCGAGAAGGCGTTCGCGGTCGCAGCCGTCACTGCCAAGCTGCCGATGCTCGGCGCGAAGCAAGGCAAGGTGTTCGTCCTGGAGGACGACGCGGCCGCTGTAATCAGCGGCGATCAGCCGGCACAGCCGTTGGTTCTGCACGTCAACGTCGGCGACTGCCTGAAGATCGAGCTGCAAAACAAGACCGACGGGCCCGTCTCGCTGCACGCCGACATGCTCGTCTCCGATCCGAAAGACTCCGCCGGTGTGGAAGCAGGCCGCAACCCGGCGCAGGCGGTCGCGCCGGGGCAGTCGCGTATGTACACGTATTACGCATCGCCGGAGATCGGCGAGACGGCAGCGCTGTTGCGCGATTGGGGCGACGTGCTCAAGAACCCGCGCGCCGGCCTGTACGGGGCGATCGTCGTTGGGCCCAAAGGAGCGTCGTTCCACGACCCGTTTACCAACGCGGACATCTCGGCGCGATCGAGCTGGCGCGCCGTTGTCGTTCCGTCCGCCGGCGCGCCGTACCGCGACTACACGCTCTTCTTCCAGGACGAAGACTCGTCGATCGGCACGCACCGTATGCCCTACACAACGGCTGTTGCTGGTGTCGTCGGCGTCAACTACCAGGTCGCTCCCCCCAAGGGCGCGAGGCTCGAGGACATCCGGGCGGCGGCCAAGAGCCAAGCGCCGGTAACGCCGCTGCTCGAGGCGTTCGCCGGCGAACCCGTGCGGCTGCATGTGCTGGCGCCCTGGAGCGAGCAAGCGCAGGTCTTCAGCATCGAAGGGCATTCGTGGCCGCAGGAGCCGGGACGGGAGGGCACGAACATGCTCAGCTCGGTGCTGCTCGGCGGGACCGAGGCGACGACGATCGATCTAGCGTCGGCCGGCGGGCCGGCGCGGCTGGCGGGCAGCTACCTCTACGGTGACCACCGCGAGCCGTTCCGCGAGGCCGGGCTCTGGGGCATCTTCCGCGTCTACGGCGAGCACGCGCAAGCGCAGGACAAGCTGCTCCACCTTGATTGCGGGAAGGCGTCCTGCGGCGCAGGTGGCGGCTCAATCTGGGTCTGGGGTGTGGGCGGGCTGGCGCTGGTCGCGGCCACCGCTCTCGCGGGCGCGGCGCTCGTCTGGCGCCGGAGACGGCCTGGTTCAGGCGATTGACAGGAAGCGCATCCGCCTTATAATTCGGGCATCCGAGCAGGTTGGTCAAAAAGGGAGGGAGACCATGCTATCTCGAAAAAGGATAAGGACGTTCTGGCTGCTGGTTCCGCTCGCCATCGTCTCGCTGTTGCTCCTCGCTTCGTGCGGCGACGACAACGAAACCACACCCGGTGCGACGGCGACGACGGAGCAGACGCCCGGCGGTGAAACGCCCGAGGCCATCGACATCTCCGGCGTCCCGGAGCTGGAGGATGGCACGCTCACCATCGGTTCGGACATCGCCTACGCGCCGATCGAGTTCTATATCGAGGGCACGGAGACGCCGGATGGCCTCGACGTCGACCTCGCGAACGCGCTGGCAGGGCATCTGGGCGTCGACGTGGAGTTCATCAACACCGGCTTCGATGGCATCATCTCCGCCCTGAATACAGAAGAGTTCGACATCATCATGTCGGCGATGACGATCAACGAGGAGCGGTCGCAGCAAGTCGACTTCGTTCCCTACCTGAACGTGGGCCACGGGATCCTGGTGCCCACCGGCAACCCGAACAACATCCAGGCGCTGGAGGACCTCTGTGGCCTCACAGTGGCCGTCCAGCTCGGCACGGTGCAAGAGACCTTCCTTCGTGAGAAGAACGCCGACTGCGCAGAACCGATCGACATCGTGACGTTCGACACCAACCCGCTGGCCGTCGAAGATCTCCGCACCGGCGGATCCGACGCCAACTTTTCCGACTTCCCGGTCGCTCTCCTCGATGCCCAGGAGTCAGACGGCGAGCTAGAGATAGTTGAACCATCGATCGATCCGTCGCCCTACGGCATCGCCGTGCGCAAGAGCTCGACCGCCCTAGGAGGCGTGCTGGAGCAGGCCCTGCAGGCGGTCGTCTCCAGCGGCGAGTACGCACAGATCCTCGAGGACTGGGGTCTCTCTTCGGCCGCTCTGCCGAGAGACTGATTCCCAGGGAATACGCACTAGCACGGCCCCCAAAGGCGAGAGGCGCCCTGGGGGCCGAGCCGTATACGGTAGGCTGAGAGGCTCGCTGATGGATCTGCTGCTCGCCATCCGCTTCGACGCCGGCACCGTCTGGGATTTCCTCTTCGATCCGATCATCATCCGCGCCCTACGGGAGACTATCGTGATCGCGGTGGTTTCCATGGTGCTCGGGATCGTCCTCGGGATCGTGCTGGGGATAATGCGAGTCTCGCGTAACCCGCTGGCGTCGGTATCCGCCGGCCTTTACGTCTGGTTCTGGCGGGCGACGCCGGTGGTGCTCCAGCTCCTCATGCTCTACTTCGGCCTCCGACAGCTCATCGAGAACGACATCTTCCGCAACGAGTGGACGCGCTGGCGGGCGGCCGTGGTCACCTTCGGCCTGAACGAGGCCGCCTACATGGCCGAGATCGTGCGCGCCGGCATGCAGTCGGTGGAATCCGGCCAGATGGACGCCGCGAAGAGCCTGGGGATGACCAACCTCCAGGCCGTGCGCCGGGTGATCCTGCCCCAGGCCCTCCGCGTGATGGTGCCCCCGACCGGCAACGAGTTCATCGCGATGCTGAAGAACACGTCGGTCGCCTTCGCCATCGGCGTGGTGGAACTGCTGAACGCGGCGAAGATCCAGTCGGCACGCAGCTTCAAGGTGATGGAGCTCTACACCGTTGCCGCGTTCTGGTACCTGGTGGTGGTGACGTTCTTCAGCCTCATCCAGGCGGAGGTTGAGCGGCTGCTGGCCGCCAGCGAGCGCGACCGGCCGGAAACTCTGTTCTCGCGCGCGATGGGGATCATGGGCCGCGCCCGCAGTGTTTGATGGTCTCCAGCGGGGCCGCCTGGACTAAAGGCCGATGATGGATTCGCTCATGGTGCGATGCGCGGCCGTCCACAAACGCTTCGGCAGGCTGGAAGTGCTGCGGGGCGTGAGCCTGACGGTCGCGCGCGGCGAGGTCGTCGTCCTCATCGGCGCCAGCGGCTCCGGTAAGACAACGCTCCTCCGTTGTATCAACCACCTCGAAACGATCAACGCCGGCCGCATCGAAGTGGACGGAGAGCTGATCGGCTATCGCGAGGTGAACGGGCGCCTGCGCGAGGACAGCGAACGCGAGGTGGCGCGCCGTCGCGCGGCGATCGGCATGGTCTTCCAGCGGTTCAACCTGTTTCCCCACCTCACCGCTCTGGGCAACGTGATCGAAGCGCCGGTTCACGTCAAGAGGCTGCCGAGGAAGGAAGCCGAAGGGCTGGGCCGCTCGTTGCTCGCGAAGGTCGGGCTGGCCGACAAGATCGACGTGCATCCGTCCCGGCTGTCGGGCGGGCAGCAGCAGCGCGTCGCTATCGCCAGGGCGCTGGCGATGGAGCCGAAGCTCATGCTCTTCGACGAGCCGACTTCCGCGCTCGACCCGGAGCTTGTCGGCGAGGTGCTCGAAGTGATGAAGTCGCTCGCCCGCGAGGGCATGACGATGATCGTGGTGACGCACGAGATGGGCTTTGCGCGCGAAGTCGCCGACCGCGTCGTGTTTATGGACGAAGGTGTCGTGCTCGAGCAGGGCCCGCCGGCTGAGCTCTTCGCTTCGCCGCAGCACGAGCGGACGAAAGCCTTCCTCGGGAAGATCCTCTAGCGCTACGCAGGCTCGTCGCGCTGGGCGCGCCGGCGCGCGCGCTGCTGGAGCAATCGACTGTAGAGCAGCAGGTCGCCGTCGCTGTAGGCGACTTCGCCCTGCTCGGTCTGACGCTTGATCGCCTTCATCGACGCCTTGGTGAGCGCGACCGGCAGCGGCGGGTGGCGGACGATCTTCGCGGCCAGCGCACGCGCGGCGTCCAGCTCCTTGCCGTCCGGCACAACGTGCGTGACCAGCCCCCAGTCGAGCGCCTGCCGCGCCCCGAAGCGTTCGCACACGACCGTGATCTCGAGCGCGCGGGCGTGGCCGACTTCGCGCGCCAGACGCGGCAGCGCGTTCCAGCTGAGCGGGATGCCCAGCTCGACCTCCGGGATCGAGAACCACGCGTTCTCTCCCGCGATACGAAAATCGCAGCAGACGGCCAGCACGGCGCCGCCGCCCACGGCGTAGCCGTTGATCGCGGCGATGCTGATCTGGTCGAGCGCGTCGATGGCGTTCGAGGTGCGGCTGCCGATGCCGGACTGGTGACGCAGCGCCAGCTCGTTGTCGGGTCCGGCTTTGCCCCACTCGCTCGTGTCGGCGCCGGCGGAGAACGCGGCGCCTTCGCCGGTGAACATGACGACACGTGTATCGAAGTCGGTCCCCAACTTGTGGCAGGCGTCTTGCAGTTCGACGTGCATCTGGTTGTTGATCGCGTTGCGCTTCTCGGGCCGGTTGAAGCGCACGGTCATCACAGCGCCGTCGCGCTCGACGCTCAGCGTTTCGTAGCTCATGGCGGTACTCCAGTCGAAATGAGGTACCCGTTAGTCTAGCAGGCGCAGCAGGTTGTCCGGCCCGCGCCGCCTCGGTAGGCTGAGGCGCCATGACCGCCAAGCGAGTCTTGATCATCGGCCTGGACTGCGCCGCGCCGCAGCTCGTCTTCGAGCGGTTCCGCGGCGAGCTGCAGCACCTGCCGCGCTTGATGGAGCAGGGCGTTTGGGGTGAGCTGGAGAGCGTCGTCCCTGCGATCACCGTGCCGGCCTGGGCCTGCGCCATGACCAGCCGCGACCCGGGCCAGCTGGGCATCTACGGCTTCCGCAATCGCAAGGACCACTCCTACGAGGGCCTCAGCATGGCCAACTCGACCGCCGTGCACGAGCCGGCGGTCTGGGACATCCTCTCGGCCGCTGGCAAGCAGGTCATCGTCGTCGCCGTGCCGCCGGCCTACCCGCCGAAGCAGGTGAACGGCGTCATGGTCGGCTGTTTTCTCACGCCGGACACGAACAGCGACTACACCTACCCGCCGGCGCTGCGGCAGGAGATCGCCGCCGTTGCGGGCGACTACGCCGTCGACGTGGAGGACTTCCGCACGGACGAGAAGGACCGCATCCTGACGCAGATCCACGACATGACCGAGCGCCGGTTCAAGGTGTTCCGTCATCTGCTCAAGACGCGCCGCTGGGACTTCGCCATGATGGTGGAGATCGGCGTCGACCGCATGCACCACGGCTTCTGGCAGTACTTCGACGAGCGGCACCATCGCTACGAGCCCGGCAACCCGTACGAGCACACGATCCGCGACTACTACAAGCTCGTCGACCGGGAGGTCGGCGCCGTGCTCGAGCAGATCGACGACGATACAGCTGTCATCATCATGTCCGACCACGGCGCGAAGCTGATGCACGGTGGCATTTGCATCAACGAGTGGCTCATCCGCGAAGGCTACCTCGCCCTGAAGCAGCAGCCGAGCGCAGCCGGCCCGTTCAAGCTCGACAACGTCGACTGGAGCCGGACGAAGGCCTGGGGTGAGGGCGGCTACTACGGCCGCGTCTTCCTCAACGTGCGCGGCCGCGAGCCGGAGGGCGTTGTCTCGGCCGCAGAGGTCGAGCCGCTGCGCGACGAGCTGGCGGTGCGGCTCGCGGCGATCAGAGACGAGCAGGGGAATGATCTAGGGACGCGCGTGTTCAAGCCAGAGGAGATCTACCGCGCCGTCCGCAACGTCGCGCCCGACTTGCTCGTCTACTTCGGCGACCTCAACTGGCGCTCCGTCGCCAGCGTCGGCACCGGCGCCATCCATACCTACGAGAACGACACGGGCCCGGACGACGCGAACCACGCGCAAGAGGGCATCGCTATTATCCGCGCACCCGGGCTGGCGCCTTCGGGCAAGCGCGACGGCATGCGCCTCATCGATATCGGCCCGACGGTGCTCAGCCTGCTCGGCCATGACATCCCGGCCGAGATGATCGGCACGCCGCTCGTCTAGTCGCCCGCGGCTCCCACGGGTACGGCGGGCGCCGCGGCCATCTGGCCGGCGCCATGCTTGGCGGCCTCCTCGCCGCCGGTGTACGGGAAGATCCGCTTCAGGCTCAGCGCCGGGCCTTCCAGGAAGTTCCAGCTCAGCCAGCCAATCGCGTATACGGGGACGAAGGCGACCGCAGCGAAAACGAGCACACCCGGCAGGTGCGAGCCGAAGACCGTGGGCACGTGCGTTCCGATGCTCCAGTGGCGGAACAGGAAGAAGGCGATCGATAGGTGGATCAAGTACATCGAGTAGCTGTAGCGGCCGAGCCGGAGCAGGAAGCGCGGTCCCAACAGCTTGTCCAGCAACATCCCCCTTGGTCCTGAGACCGCTGCGAAGATGAGCAGACCGTAGAGGATGGAGAGCGCCGTGTGATCGACCGCGATCTCCCAGTCGCCCCAGAGGTACAGCTCACCGCTTATGAGCGCAGGGATCGTGATCACAAGCGCGGAGCTTATCGCCAGCCAGGGCACCCAGCGCTTCAGTCGCACCAGGTCGGCTGGATGTCGCACGACGAGCGCGATGAGCGCGCCGATCGCTAGGGCATCCATCCGCCCGAACGTCAGCGTGTACGTTACCCAAGGATTGACGCCCGCCAACACCATGCCCACGCGGATCGCCAAGGCGATAACCGTCAGGGCAAAGCAGACCGCCATAAGCCTTCCGCGGCTGAGCAACAGGACGAAGGCCGGCCAGATCACGTAGAACTGCTCTTCCACGGACAACGACCAAAGATGGCTGGTGAAGAAGACGTCCGACCGGCGCCCGTGATCGAGCGCGATGCGGACGTTTCCAATGTACCCCGCGAACCACCACCAGTCCTGCCGGATCGCATGGATGGCGTTCTTCTCCGCCGGCATGATCAGCGGCAGCAGGACCAACAGCGCCAGCAGGTATGCGTAGTGCGCCGGAAAGATGCGCAGCGATCTGCGGGCGTAGAAGTTCCTGAAGTAGTTGCGCACGCCGGCGGTCTTCGCATCGTAGAGGATGCCGGTGATCAGGAAGCCGGAGAGCACGAAGAACGAGTCCATCGCGATCCATCCGGCGTCGAACACCTGGGCGACAAACTTATCGAGCACGGTGGAGTCCGGCACCTCGTTGAGGATCGCGAAGTGGATCAGCAGCACCTGGATCAGCGCGAGGCCGCGGATGCCATCGAGCGCGGGAATGCGCTCATCGAAGCTCGCCTCTGAGCGGGCCGGCGGCGCGGACCGGCGGCGCGGGGCTTTGCCGACTTTAGCTGTCGTTGCCAACTCGTATCATCCCGTCTGGCTCGGTTGGCGGACGGTGATCGCGTTCCGCGGCTGGGCGCTGATAGGCTCGACGGTCTTCGCGTAAGGGAACAAGTCCTTCAAGCGCAGGAAGGGGCCCTCCAGCACGCGCCAGCTCAGCCAAGCGATGGCAAATGTCGGGACGAACGCGACCGCCGTGAAGACCAGCTCGCCCGGAAGGTGCGATCCGAACACCGAGCCGACGGAGCCTGCTAGGTCGGTGCGCTGGAAGAGCAACCAGCCGATGGGCAGGTGGAACAAATACATCGCATAGCTGTACTTTCCCGCTGTTCTCAGCATCCCAAGCTGAAGCAAGCGTCCGACAGGCCGAGCGGACGGCGTCGTGATCGCTGACAGCAAGACCCCACCGAAGACCAAGGCGAGCAGCGTGTAGCCTACCGTATACGAGGACTTGTCCAGCGCATCGAGCCCGCGATGAGCCACCCATAGGGCGGCGATCATCGCAGTAGAGACCAGCGCCAGCGGTGGGAGGAGACGCCGCAAGAGCGCGAAGTCTCTCGTTTGGTTCAGCGCGAGCGCGATCAGCGCGCCTACCGCAAGCGTGTCCATCCTGGCGGGCATGAGCGTCAGCGAGGTGGCGCCGCTAACTCCCGCGGCGGTCATGCCGGCTCGTAGCGAAAGCGCCGCGACGATAATGACGAGGCACAGCGGCATGAGCTGACGGCGGTTGAGCAGGAGGACGATCGCAGGCCAGGTCAGATAGAACTGCTCCTCAACCGCCAGCGACCAGAGATGCCCGGTAACGAAGAAGTCGGGCCGGGCAGCGCCGTGCAGCGCGACCAGTACGTTGCCCAGAAAGCCCGTGTACCAGAGCCGGTCCGCGGCCAGCGTATCGTTGGCGGCATGCGCCGAAGAAGCGAGGATGGGTATCAACAAGAACAGCAGCACGAGATACGCATAGTGCGCCGGAAAGATGCGTAAGGCGCGACGCGCATAGAAGCTGCCGAAGTAGCGCCCGGCGCCGCCGGCCTTCGCTTCCAGGAGGATGCCCGTGATTAGGAAGCCGGAGAGGACGAAAAACAGATCGACGCCAATCCAGCCGGCGCCCGCCACGTTGTGGACGAAGCGATCGATCGCCGGCGCACGCGCGGCGTCCGCATCGACGACGGCGTAGCCCATGAAGTGGTAGAGCAGCACCGCCAGGATCGCGAGCCCGCGCACGCCGTCGAGCGCAGGCACTCGCTGCTCGCTTGGAACGTGTGCCGCGCCGCCTTGCCACTCTTTCGCCACGCCTACCTTCACCTCAGTGGCCTAATGTTTTGCCAAGGGCAAGACGTTCTACACGACGCTTTAGAGGAGAAAGTCGCCCCAGCGCACCATTATATAACGAGTAACGTGGGACGCCATGTCGCGTTTCCTAGCTACGCCCTGCGGCTCAAGCGATACGCTATCTGCTAAGCTTCGGAGCGATCTCCGGCGTGTCACGTCGCGGCGCACCGGAGCCGCTTCATTCTCATGGCTGTATCGCTCCGTTCCGTCGTGCTCGTTGCGCTCGCTGTCGCCGCGGCCGCAGCGCTGGCCTGCGGGGGAGCCGGGGGCGGCCGCAGCGCCGCCTGCGACTCGAGCGTACCCGCCGTCACCCACGGGCCGCGTGTCGGCGCCGTGAGCGAGACCGAGGCGAAGATCTGGGTGCGCGCTTGCCGGTCGGCCGGCGTGAGCGTCCAGTACAAGGGCGAAGCCGCCACATGGGACCAGGCCGATGAGTCCGGCACCGTCAAGGCCCGCGCCAACCAGGACTGGACCGCGGTTGTCGAGCTGACCGGGCTCGCGCCGAAAACCGCCTACAGCTACCGCATCGCCGTCGACGGCGAGCCGGACGACTTACTTTCGGGTGGCTTCCGCACGATGCCGCCGGATGAGCCGGGCACGCTGTCCTTCGTCTTTGGTGCGGACATCAGGCCGGAAGGCAGTCGTGTAGCGTTCGCTACGCTGGCCAAGCAGCGCGCCGATTTCGCGCTGCTGTACGGCGATCAGATTTACGTCGACCCGCAGCTCCCGCCGGAGGAGCCGCACTTCGACGCGCACGGCAAACAAGACTACGAGGCGGTCTACCGCACCGTCTGGGCGGAGCCGACGCTTCGCGGGTTCCTGGCCGGGACACCGACGTTCATGATGTGGGACGACCATGAGATCCTCAACGATTGGGACAGAGCGGACGAATCGCCGTACCCATGGGCGCGAGCGGCGTATCAGGAGTACCAGGGTTCTGCGAATCCTGAGCCCTACCGTCCCGGGGAGCTGTACTACGTCATTCACGCGGGGACGGCTGAGCTCTTCGTCTTGGACGAACGAACCCACCGCGTCGCGAACAATCAGCGCGACGATCAGCTCAAGACCATGCTCGGCCGGACGCAGGCGGCCGACCTGGAAACGTGGCTGCTGGGATCGACGGCGAAGTTCAAGTTCATCGTCTCGCCGGTGATGTGGAGCGATTTCGCCAAGCACACGGAAGAGGCCTGGCCTAGCTTCAAACACGAACGAAACGAGATCCTCGATTACGTCCGCGATCATCGCGTCCCCGGTGTCATCCTGCTCTCCGGCGACGAACACTGGACGGCGGTCCTCAAGCTGGCGCCGTGGGACCTCTACGAACTCGCGCCGACCCCGCTCGCCGGCTTCTCCGGCGCGGCCACTGATGAAGATTCGCCGGAGGTCTTGTTCAAGTTAGGCCAGACGGCGGTGTTCGGTTCGGTCACGATCGATACGACGGTCTGCCCCGCATCGCTCGACTTCAAGGTCGTGGATGCCTTCGGCAAGGTGCGGTACGAGCTACCGCTCACCGAAGCCGAGATCAACGCGCCGATCGCCGCAACCACCGCTGACTACTGCACCGCCAGTCAGGCGGGCCTTCTCGATAGCGACGGCGACGGCTGTTCGGACGCAATCGAACGCGGGAGCGACGAAAAGCGAGGCGGTCGCCGCGACCCGCTCGATCGCTGGGACTTCTATGACGTGAACGGCGACCGGCAAGTCGATAGCCGCGACGCGCTCGCCGTGACCGATCTGCTCGGCACCAAGATCGGCAGCGGCCTGTACGATCCGGCGCTCGACCGCAGCAGGCCCGCTGAGGGCGCTGATCAGTGGGCCGCCGGTCCGCCGGACGGCATCATCAACGATATCGATTTCTTCCTCGTGACCGCGCAGGTGGGACACAGCTGCGCAGAAACGCCCGCTCCGTGATCGCGTGGGCTCGCCGTAACGCGCCGGACCTGCGCTGGGCGGCCGCGATCTTCGCGATCGCGTTCGCCCTACGGCTGCTCTACGTGCTGTGGAACAACGCAGACCCGAGCACGAGCGCTACCACGGACGCCTGGTTCTACCACCACTCCGCCGAAGCGATGCGCAATGGCCGCGGGTACATCTTCCCGGGCCACTTAACCACTGCGCAGACGGCGTACTGGCCGCCGGGCTACACGGCGGCCCTCGCCGCCGTGTATCTCCTGCCCGGCCCGGACCTGATCATGGGCAAGCTGCTCAACGTGCTGCTGGGCGCTCTCACGTGCAGCCTCGTCTTCGTGATGGGCCGCCTCATGTGGAGCCGGCCTGTGGGGATCGCGGCGGGCCTGGCGATCACGTTCTTTCCCAGCCATATCTTCTTCTCCACCTTGCTGCTGACCGAAGTCACCTACACCTGGCTTGTAACGCTGATCATGCTGCTCCTTGTCTGGGCGATCCGAAGCGGCGCAACGCGCAGCGCGACCTTCGCGCTGGCGCTCGGCCTGCTTGTCGGAGCGACCACGCTTGTGCGCGGCGAAGGGCTGCTCATCCCGCTTGTGCTCGGTGTCGCCGTCTGGACGGCGCTGCGGTCGTTCCACCAGGCTGCGCGCTTCACCGCGATCGCGTTCGTCGGCGTGGCCGTCATCATCGGCGGCTGGGCCGTGCGAAACGTCATCCAGCTCGATTCGCCGGTCCCGATCAACACCGGCAGCAGCGTCGTGCTCTCCCTTGCCCACTGGGAAGGAGCGGACGGCAGCGGCAATCACGTACGGGCGGCCTATGTGCTTTCGTACTACAAAGGAACGCTCTATCCGGAGCGAGAAGTGCAGGGTTACCGCAAGCGAACGCGCGAAGCGCTCGACTACTGGGCGACGCACCCCCGCCACGAGAGTAGCCTTATCCCGCGCCGGCTCCTCGAGCTCTACCGCCACGATCACGACGCCATCGACTGGCTGCCCACGGACGACCGGCCCGTCGGCGAATCGACGCTCGACAGGCTGCGGCTGCTCTCCGACGCGTACTATTTCGCGGCGCTGCTCGCGAGCATGGCGGGCGGAGTCCTCTGGTGGCGCGCGCACCGCGAGTTCGCTGCGCTGCTCCTCGGGCTCGTCGTCTACCTGTCGGCGCTGATAGGGCTGGTCTTCTTCGGCGACCAGCGCTATCACGCCGTGCTGGTCCCAGCCTTCGCGCTACTGTCCGCGCCAGCCATCCTACGGCTCCGTGAGGCGCTCGCCCACGCCGTGGGCCGGCCTGCGCAGACGCAAGCGAATGGTGGCCGGGCGGCTCCCTGAGGCCATCTGAAGCTACGCACGACCGAATCGAAGACCAAGCGTCACACAATTCTGGTGCAGACAGGACTCCGTCCACGTTATAGAATGGGGGACAGGCCCGACTCCCGCCTGGGCCCGGCTGTCCCCGCCTAGGAGCAAATCGACTCGTGGTGTTCCGCGTCCGCTTGGGTCTGCCTCTCGTTCTCCTGCTCCTCGTCGCGGCCGCGGCGTTTTCTCTCACCTCGCGGCCGGGCAACGCGGCCTTCACCTGCAACACCACGCCCGACGTGCTCACGCACGGACCGCGCCTGGGTGAGGTTACCGACACCTCGATCAAGGTATGGGCGCGCGCCTGCGTCGAAGCGACAGTGTCCGTCGAATACAAGGAGACGTCCCAGAGCTGGAACGCCGCGCAGCAAACGGCCGGCGTCCTCTCCGATCCGGCGAAAGATAACGCAGTCGTCGTGGCGGTGACCGGGCTCGCGGCCGGAACGAACTACGACTATCGCATGCGCATCGATGGCCAGCTGCCAACCAAGGCGTTCGAAGGCACATTCCACACGCTGCCGACGAGCGGGCCGGTCAACTTCATCATCTCGTCCGATATGCACCATCCATACGAGCCGCTGCCGGACCAGATCATCAACTTGATGGCCACCAAGAACGCGGACTTCGCGTTCATGATGGGCGACCAGATCGTGATAGAGATCGTCATGAACAACCTCGGCCGCTGCTGCGTGCCACAGTCGCAGGCCGACTACGAGCTAGCGTACCGCAACATGTCGGCGTATGGACCGTTCCGCAGCTTCGCAGCGAACACGCCACTGTTGACAACATGGGACGATCACGAAATCGCAAACGACTGGAGCGCCTCGACTCCGCAGCAGTACCTCTACCCCTGGGCGAAGAACGCGTTCGACGAGTACTTCGGCTCGCTCAACCCGGACCCGATCGCGCCTGACGGCGAGCAGTATATCTATGACGCAGGGGACATCGAATTTTTCGTTCTCGATACACGCACGTATCGAAGCGCTAACTTTGCCCCCGATGACGCTTCGAAGACGATGCTCGGCGTGGCACAGAAGCAGGCGCTGAAGGACTGGCTGCTCACCTCCGATGCGACGTTCAAGATGATCATTTCGTCCGTCATGTTCAGCGATTTCTCTGGCCACACGTTCTACGGCGAGTCCTGGCCGGCCTTCGCAACGGAGCGAAACGAGATCATGGACTACGTCAAAGACAACCACATTTCGGGCGTCATGCTCTTCTCCGGCGATGAGCACACCGGGCGCATTTTCAAGATGGAACCGTGGGGCATCTACGAGGTCGCGCCCAACCCACTCGGCTGGAAGGTGGGCGGGCCTATTGCCGCCGACCCGCAGATCCTCTTCCAGTCGAACTTCGTGCGGCTTTTCGGCTTGCTTCATGCTGACACGTCGACCTGCCCCGCTACGCTCGACGTGCAGCTCATCGATGAGAACAACACGGTCCGCTACAACCTCCCCCTGACCGAAGCGGACATGGATTCCGACCGCGATTCCGACGGTCTGCTCACCTGCGAAGAGACGCAGTACGGGACGGACCCAGTCGATCCGGACACGGATGGCGACCACTGCGGCGACGGCTCCGAGGTGGGACCCAACCACGTGGCGGGCGGCGAGCGCGATCCGCTAGACGAGTGGGACTACTTCAACCCAAGCGGTGACGGCCTCAACCGCATCGACGACATCCTGCTGGGCGTTCAACAGTACTACGTCGATCAGGGAAACCCGAACTACACGCTGGCGACCGACCGCACGCTCGTCGGCCCGGAGCTCTGGAGGGTGGGTGCTGCTGACGGCATGCAGCGCATCGACGACATCCTCAACGCCATCCACGCCTATTTCAACGACTGCGCCTACGTGCCCTAGCTAAGCCCCGCAGTTCTATCCAGCCTCGGCTAGCGTCTGTTACGATGGCTGCGTCCCCCGCAGATCAGCGAGCCATCGTGAAGCCTCTCCATCGCCTGCTGCCCGTCGCTGTCATCGGCGTTTTGGTCGCCTGCCTTGCAGCTCACGGTGACCGACGGCGGTGGTCTTAGCGACGTCGGTCGCGTCCTGATTGGGCCGGACAGC
>JBIOYF010000006.1:0-3928 GCA_044870035.1 Dehalococcoidia bacterium | reverse complement strand
CATCCGGCACATTTCAATTCTTCAGTGACTTCCAGACGTCGGGCCAACCTCTAAGCGTACAAATCAAGAAGAACATCGAAAACTTTGGCCACCTAAAGCAATCGGCACCAGAAGCGGAGACCTTCGTAAAGAGTGCGCGAAGGAGAATGAAGTACACCCTGATCGAACGCGAATTTACACAATCTGTCGAACTGGCCGAAGCTGTATTGGAGCGAGTCCGGAACCGACTGCATCGCTACGCTAGCAATGTGCTATCGCGGCTGCTGTTCGAGAGCGTACCAGAACACGTACTGGAAGAGACCAGGCAGAAGGTTGACGCCGCGCTGGCGACCATGTGTCCTCAAGCTATCGAGAAGTTCGCCGTCGCGTATGAAGAACTGCGCGGCGCCTCGGCAGAGAACTGGACGAACGCCTGCCTGGGCGTGCGCCGGATACTCGTAGATCTTGCAGACGCAGTATATCCAGCGCGCGATGGTCTAGTTGACGATCGCGAAGTCGGACAGGAACAGTATGTGAACCGCCTATGGGCACACGCAAAGGAAAAGATCAGTTCGGAAACCGGGAAGGGACTCTTTACAGCAGAGCTAACCGATCTGGGCAACCGTCTCGACAAGGTCCATGACCTGTCTAACAAAGGCGTGCACGGCGTGGTAAGCAAGGACGAGGCCGATCGAGTGGTAGTTCGGGCCTACCTGCTCATTGCGGACTTGATCTAGCTACTCCGGCAGGAAGCGCTGCTGAAGGTGAACGCGCTCGGCGAGAGTCTCGGCGGCCCAGGGCACGACGCACAGGGCTGTTCCCGCGCTACCATCCACCCATGCCCCTCTCAGACTTCCTCCCTTAGCATGCGGCAATTGGCCCGAGGCTAGAAAGCCTCGGCTACTAATTGGGCGTGGATGAGGGAGAGGGTCGCGTTGAGCGAGATCCACGCACACTGCCGCGCTAGAATAGCGGCGTGCTCCTCGATCAGTTCCTCCCTGAGTATGAGTTCTCTGAGCGGCACGACATCATCGTCGCGGCGGCGCGGGAGGTGGTGCGGCGCGCGGCGGAGGTGTGGCAGCCGCGCGAGTCGTGGTTGTGGCGCGTGCTGCTCGTCGGGCGCGGGCTGGGCGGGCCGCAGGGCACGTTGCGTCAGTGGGCGGAGTCGATGGGGTTTGTCTGCCTCGCCGACACGGAGGAGGAGCTGGTCTACGCGCAGGCCGGGCGCTTCTGGTCGCTGAACGAGCGCGGCGCGTTGGTGTCGCCGCGGACGGCGGACGAGCTACGCGCGATCGACGACCCGCGTGTCGCGGTCGCGGCGATGAGCGTGCGGCTGGAGTCGCTCGGGCCGGAGCGGACGCGCCTGTCGACGGAGACGCGCATCCATGCACTGGGGCCGCAGGCGCGGCGTCGGTTCCGTGTGTACTGGCTGCTGATCCGTCCGTTCAGCGGGCTGCTGCGCCGGTCGATGCTGGCGGGGATCAAGCGGCGCGCGGAGGCGATGATGCGCGAGGCGGGGTAGCGCTTAGCGGTCAGGCATCAGCACCCTACCCCACACTGACCCATCGAGCGCGGCCGTTCAGTGTGAGCGGCCGTTCTTGTCTCAACAGATCCCTTCGACAAGCTCAGGGTGGCGTACGGCTGCTGGTCGATGACGGAAGGGCGCATCAAGATGCGGCCCTACACGTCGAGCGTTGTTGCGGCTAGTCGAACATGAGGACGCTGCGGGCGACCTCGCCGGCTTTCATGGCGCGGAAGGTGTCGTTGACGTCCTCCAGCTTGCGGCGCTGCGTGATCATCTCGTCCAGGCGGAGCAGGCCACGCAGGTAGAAGTCGACGTAGCGCGGCATGTCGATGCGGAAGCGGTTGGAGCCCATGGTGCAGCCCTGGATCTTCTTCTCGCTCAGGAACGCAGGGCCGTCCAGCTCGACCTTGTGGCCGACGGGGATCATGCCGATGACCGTGGCGGTGCCGCCGGGGCAGAGCGAGTCGAAGGCCTGCGTGGCGACTGCGGCGATGCCAATCGCTTCGAACGTGTAGTCGGCGCCGCCGCCCGTCATCTCGCGGATCTTCTGGACGGGATCGCCGTCGGACGCGTCGATGGTGTGCGTCGCACCGAGCTCTTTGGCGAGGCCGAGCTTGCTCTCGACCATGTCGACGGCGATGACCATGCCGGCGCCAGCGATGCGACAGCCCTGGATGGCGGCGAGGCCGACGCCGCCGGCGCCGAAGACGACGCAGGACGAGCCGGGCTCGACTTTGGCGGTGTTGAGCGCGGCGCCAACGCCGGTCATGACGCCGCAGCCGATGAGGGCGGCGCGGTCGAGCGGCATGTCGTCGCGGATCTTGACGAGCGCGTTCTCGTGGATGAGCATGCGCTCGGCGAAGCTGGAGATGTTGAGGAACTGGTTGACCGGCTGGCCGGTGTTCTTGAACTTGAGCTTGGGCGGGTCGCCGGGGGCGCGTCGGGTCTCGGGGCTGCGACAGAGGTTGGGGCGGCCGCTGAGGCACTGTTTGCAGTTACCGCAGAAGACTGAAAGGCAGGCGATGACGTGATCGCCGGGCTTGAACTGCGTGACCATGCTGCCGACTTCCTCGACGAGGCCGGCGGCCTCGTGGCCCAGGACGGCGGGCGCGGGCATGGGGTAGAGGCCATCGACGAAGTGGACGTCGCTGTGGCAGACGCCGCTGGCGGCGGTCTTGACGAGCACCTCGCGGGCCATGGGCTTGTCGATGTCGAGGTCTTCCATGGTGAGCTGTTCGTGGGGGCCGTGGTAGACGGCGGCTTTCATGTGGGGACTCCTTTCTGTCTTTGGCGGAAGCGCGTTCGAGCTGTGCCTGCAGAGCTCCCGAAGTCGCTCTTAAGGCTTGTGCCGTCGCGCCCCTTGTTTACGTGCCGGGTCAGCGACTTATCTAAGCGCGTGCAAAGATAGGTGTCAACCGACAGGGCGGTCAGCGGCGGTCGTGTCTGGCCCACGCGCCCGCCCAGGGGTTTTCCTCGCCCTGACACGCGTCGGCGGAGGCGTTTGTGCGGATGGCGCCGTCCGCGAGACAGAACAGGTGCTTCCGCTGGACGGACGCACGAGCGTGCGCCGCGACACGGCGCTGTTGTTATGTGGCAAGTCGAGGACAGAGCTGAAGCTCTGTCCCTACGGCGACCAGCGGTTCGGAAAGACGGGGCGGTCTGTTATCCTGGGGGCGAGCCCCGTCGCGCGGCGTGAGGCAGGGCCGAAGCCCGATGACGGCACGCCCTTCCGTTCAGCGTCACCGATTTAAGGAGGAACGTATGAACGTTTGGGAGTACAAAGTCGTCTACGTCGATTTTCGGGGCAGGATCAGCGCAGAAGGGGCGGAGTATATCCGCCAGGGCGGAGAACATCGCACCGGGTTCGTTCGCCAGTACCTTGAAACGCTGGGTAAGGACGGCTGGGAACTGACCGGGCTCCTCCCCCTCGCGCGACCGGAGAGCAGCTACTTCATTTTGCGGCGGCCCGGAACGGCCGCGAAAAAGGAAGGTTAGCTCGCTAAGAGCTCGACGCTGAGGAGAGGCGGGCCGGGCGTCGGGTAAGGTCCAGCGTCCTGCCGTGGCGGCGGGGCTCGGTACCGAGGGTCGACGGTCGGGGGTCGAAACCCCGGTCGGCCGTTGGGCTTGCGGCGGCAAGTTGGTATAAGGGAAGTGTCCCCACAGTTCTGTGGGGCGGCCAAATTAGTATGGATGCGCTCATGCTGCCCGCCGTCATAGGATTCCCCGCGCCGCGACAGCAGGACTTCTCCTGGTACGACCCGAACCATCTGCTGGCGGGCCACTGGCTGCTGCTGCTGCTGATGACGATCGTGGTGCTGCTGCTGGTGGTGCCGCGCTCGTCGACGCGACCGCTGGAGCTGGCGCGCGAGCTGCTGATCGTGATCCCGGCGGTGCTGTTCTACGACGTCGTGCGCGGGCTGGTCG
>JBIOYF010000005.1:0-7684 GCA_044870035.1 Dehalococcoidia bacterium | reverse complement strand
TCGGCCGCGGTGGCGCGGTCGGTGATCGGGAACGGCTCGACGGGCGTGTGACGCAGATCGCTCACGTGACTACTCCCCGACGACCGCCAACTCGGCCACCCGCTCGACAACCTCGACGCGCTCATCTTCGAACAAGGGCAGCGCGTCGTTGACGTCGTGCGGGTACTCCAGACCGCGCCGGCCCTTCGCTGTCTGGATGTACTTCAGCTCGAACGCGTCCTGCAGCAGCTGCGTCGCCAGATCGGCATCGAAGCCCTTGCAGGAGAAGATGTCCACCCAGACCAGCTCCCGCGCAGGAAACGTGTGGAAGGTAATGTGACTCTCCGCGATCAAAACGAACCCGGAAACGCCCCAGTCCTCCGGTTTTTCTCCTACGTACCGTAGGACGTGTGGAGTTGAGATCTTCGTCATCCCGATCGCGTCCGGGATGCGATCCAGCAACTCTCGCACCAGCTCTTCACTGGCAAGCTTCTCCGGGTTCCCGCGGAACCCATCGATCGTGAGGTGCATCGTGGTGCCCTCCTTTCCATGGTTCCCCGGCATCTCAGCCGGGGCAGTCATAAAATTCACCCCCCTTTAGAGGAAGCGCTAGCCACCTGCCCGATACGTCAAAGGCCCCCCAGTCGCCCGCATTCGCGGCAGCGGCACTGATTGGCCTCAGGTCCTGCTATTCCATTGTCTGGGCGCGTCCTTTGGACGAGCGGCGTCGGACCAATAGCCGCGCGTCTAGACGCACGAAAGACAGGCTACCATACGCATTCCGTGCGTGCAACAGGAAAGTGTAAAGGTGAGCCAAACTCCGCCAGGATCGAAAGATCCTTCGCCCTCCCCACCGCTGCCGCCTTCTCTTTCCCCGCCCCGCTCGGCTCAGGATGACACTTCCTTGCTACGGCTGCTGTGGCGGTCCCCCGCCGCCCGGACCGCCGCCTCTGCGACGGCGCCTACCGCCGCGCCGGCGCCTCCGTCGTGAAGGCTGTGGTTGGTCGCCGGTGCTGGGCGGCGCGGGGACTTCCCGCACGGCGCTTCGGGGCGGTACGCGCTCCGGCGGCGGCAGCGGCGCTGCCTCCGGGCTTTCGGTCTTCAGCAGCTCCCGCTCGAACGTTTCGACGAGCTCCTTCGGCCGCACCGCCGTCCCGTACATCATCCGAAAATCGATCAACGGCATCTCGACCGGTCCCGTTCCGCCCTCGATCAAGAGCAGGATCGTGTCCTTGATCACGTTGATCTTCAGCACGCGCGCCTCACCCGTCGGCGTCGAGATGCGGGCGCCCGGCTTGGGCAATCCGGCCTTCAGCTCGCGGTACTGGTCGTACTCATAGGTCAGGCAGCAGAGCAGCCGGCCGCACGCCCCCGACAGCTTCGACGGGTTGAGCGGCAAGTCCTGCTCCTTCGCCATCCGGATCGATACGCTGGGGAACGACGTCAGCCAGGAGCTGCAGCAGAGCCGCTCGCCGCAGCGGCCGATGCCATCGACGACCTTCGCGCGGTCGCGGTCGCCGATCTGCAGGAACTGCACGCGCACGTTGAACTCCGTCGAGAGCGCGCGCGTCAGGCTGCGGAAGTCCGACTTCTCGTCCGCGGTGAAGTAGACGGTAAGCTGCGAGCCGTCCAGCCCGTACTCGGCGGCGACGACCGTCATGTCCAGCCGGTCGCCGAACGCCCGCTCCCGCGCGGTGGCTAGCTGTTCCTTAGCCCTTTTTTTTAGCTCCTCGGCCCGCTCCAGGTCCTCCGGCTCCGCCCGGCGCATGATCGGCTTGAGCGTCTCCTTGATCTCGCTCGCTATCACCTGCCCCGGCGCGACGACGACACGTCCGATCTCCAGCCCGTGCGACGTCTCGACGACGACGTAGTTGCCGACGTCCAGCTCCAGCGTCCCCGCGTCGAAGTAGTAGACCTTGCCCGCTTCTTTGAACCGGACGCCCGCGGGCATCCGCTGTCGATCTGTCATACGCTTCAACGACCGGCTCGCCTCAGGCGAGGGTCGCGTCCCTCCTTATCAGCTCCGGCCACGGCCGACGCGGTCTAGCGCCGGCTGCGCCCTAGCGGCAGCTCCAGGAGCATCGCTTCCATCGCCAGCATCGGGCTGGCGTGCTCCTCCAGGTGCCGGCGGCCGCCCATGATGGCCGTAAGCGCCTCTACGGCGCCCGCTACTCCGTATTGTGCCGCTTGCGCACGTAGCGTGTCCAGCCGCTCGCTCGCCAGCGCCAGGTCTTCATGACCCGCGCCCGTCACCAGAACGTCGCGCCACCAGTCGCACCAAACGTCCAGGTTCGTGCGCACCGTCTGCGGATCGCGCGAGAAGCGCGCACCCAGGCTCGCGGCGTAGCTGAAGCGATCGCCCAAGCTGCCTTCCAGGACCGACTCGATCTCGTCCCGCGTCCGCTCCTGGTCGACCAGCAGCCGCCCGTCCTGGAGCGCAGCCACCGCCCAGCCGAGCCGCCCCTGCGCCAGCCGCGCCAGCCGGCCGGCCTGCTCGACATCGGCGCCCCAACGTTCGGCCAGCGCGCGCTCGATCTCGACGCGCGGCACGCCGTAGAACACGACACGCCGGCAGCGCGAACGCACCGTCTCGCGCAGCCGCTCCTCGCGAGCGCTGAGCAGGACCAGCACCGTGTTTGGCGCCGGCTCCTCCAGCGTCTTCAGGAACGCGTTCGCCGCCTCTACCGTCATCGCATCCGCCGGATCCATGATCACCACTCGGTAGCGCGCGTCCACGGTCGTGCGGCTGGTCACGCGCTCGAGGTGGCGCACCTGGCAGATGCGGATGTCGCGCGAGTTGTCCGACGCGTGGTCGCGGTGGTCCGATTCGTCGCACACGCCGCCCACGCCCACCCACTCGACATCGGGATGCTTGTTTTCGGCGATCAGCCGGCACGTCCGGCACTCGCCGCAGGGAACCATGCCCGCGGACTGGAAGTCCGCGGCTTCCACGCCCATGCCGCCGACTTCAGTCGGCGGTCTAGCAAGGCGTTCGCAGTTCAGCGCCTGTGCGAAGCAACGCGCCGTCGTCGCCCGGCCAACGTGCTCAGGCCCGACGAACAGGTAAGCGTGCGCGATCCGCCCGCTCTCGACCGCCCGCCGCAGCACATCGACGGCGCGCGCCTGCCCGATGATGTCCCAGCTCATGACTGATTAGCCACAGATAAACACAGATGAACACAGATGATATTCGTCTTCATGGAAGTTCCATCTGTGAATATCTGTGCCAATCTGTGGCCAAGGTGCTACTCTCCCACTTCCGTCCGCAGCAGGTCGTCGTACGTCTCACGACGGCGCACCAGGCGCGCGCGGCCGTCGCGCACCAGCACGATCGGCGGGCGCAGCGACATGTTGTAGTTGCTCGCCATCGCCAGACAGTACGCGCCCGACGCCGGCAGCGCCAGCACGTCGCCCGCCTGGAGGTTCGGCAGCTCGACGTCTCGGATCAGCACGTCGCCCGACTCGCAGTACTTGCCTGCGATCGTCACGCGCTCCGACGGCGCGTCGTTCGCCCGATTGGCCACCAGCGCCTCATAGCGCGACTCGTACATCGCCGGCCGGATGTTGTCCGCCATCCCGCCGTCGACGGAAACGTAGGGCGTGATGCCCGGCGCCTCCTTGCGCGCGCCGGCGGTGTACAGCGCCACGCCCGCCCGCGCCACGATCGACCGGCCCGGCTCGACGGTCAGCTTCGGCTCGTCGAGGCCCTCGCGCCGCAGCGCCGCGCGCAGCGAATCGACGACGGCCGACGCGTACTCGTCCGGCGACGGCGCGGGCTTGTCGCGGGCGTACTGCGCCGCGAAGCCGCCGCCACAGTTGTACTCGCGCAGCTCCAGCCCGTGCTTGTCGCGCATCGCGCGCGCAAACGACATCATCACGTCGCTCGCCAGCTCGAAGGGCTCCAGCTCGAAGATCGGCGAGCCGAGGTGGCAGTGCAGCCCCATCACATCGAGGTTTGCGCTCTTCAGCGCCTGCGCGACGGCTCGCTCCGCGTTCTCGCCCGCGATCGCGAAGCCGAACTTGTTATCGATCGTGCCCGTCGTCGTCTTGGCGTGCGTGTGCGGGTCGACGTTCGGCGACACGCGCACCAGCACCTGCGGCCGCCGGCCCGCTTCGGCCGCGATCGCGTCCAGCAGCGCCAGCTCGTGGAAGTTGTCGATCACGATGCGCCCGACGCCCGCGTCGACCGCTTCGCGCACCTCCTGCGCCGACTTGTTGTTGCCGTGAAAGACGATGCGTTCCATCGGGAAGCCTGCCGCGCGCGCGACGGCCAGCTCGCCGCCGGAGACGACATCCATCCCCAGGCCCTCTTCGCACACCAGCGCCGCCAGCCAGCGGCCCAGGTACGCCTTCGCGGCGTAGACGACGTTGCTCCGCTCGTAGCGCGCCGCGAACGCATCGCGGTACGCGCGCATCGTCGCGCGCAGCTCCGCCTCGTCGAACACGTAGAGCGGCGTCCCGAACTCGCGCGCCAGCTCGACGGCGTCGCAGCCACCGATGGACAGGTGACCGTCGGGCGTAACGTCCGCCGTCCGCGGGAACACGCGCATCAGCGCCGGATCAGGAGAGGGCATAGTGAGGTCAGTATAGCGAGGCGAGCTGCGGCGGGCCCTCGAAGGAAGAGGGCGAGCCGATCCGCTCGCCCTCTTTCGTTCCCACCTAGTTGGCCCTCTCCGTCTGGCAGAGGGGCGGTTCCGCTACGGCTTCGTCTCTCGTCCCACCGTCGCGTCGAACCAGTCCATGTCGCCGGCGAGGTTCGCGCGCATCTCCTGGTACCAGGCGTCCTGCTCGGACCGGTTGGAGTTGGCGACGTAGTTCTCCTTGTTGTCCCAGCGCACGCAGCCCATGAAGGCGTCCGCGTCATCGTTGCCGAAGCCTATGACCGAGCCTTGGAAGCCTTTGGCCTTGGATTTCTGCTCCCGCTCCCATTTCGCCATCTGGTCGAGGACCGCTTGACGCTTCCCCGGCTGCGCCTTGCCCGTAAAGAACGAAACGTGTTCAGCCATGTTTTTCCTCCTTCTCGCGCGTGTCGATGCCGCCGGCCGGGATGACTCAGCGCGCCTTCGCGTACTCCCCAAGCCCCGACCAGTCGACCGATACCCACGGCTCGTCGCCGACGACCCAGGCATCGTGGCCCGGCGGCACTTTGAACACGTCGCCTGGTCCCGTGTCGTACTCCTCGCCACTCGACGTCTTCATCTTCGCCCGGCCGGAGATCGTGTACCCAAAATGCGGCGCCTCGCACCACTCCGTCTTCGCGATCGGCTTGACGTGCTTTGACCATTGCCAGCCCGGCTCGAACGTGGCGCGGCCCACGACGCCGCCGCCGATGTTCACGACGTCGACGTGGCCTTTCTCGAACTTGCGCGTTTCGTCCGGCGAGTTGACGTTCTTCTTCTCTACAGAAGCCATGCGCTATTCCTCCTTTACTTGCCGTGCCCTACGTCCGACCCATGCTGTCCATGCCCGAGGAACTGCCGCTCGTCGACATCACGGTCGGCAATAGCTCCGGCACGAACACGACGATCGCGCCGAACACGACGAGCACCAGCGACGCGAACGTCGCCGTCTGCCGCCCGATCGGCGTCGACTTCTCGGCGAAGATTAGCAGCGTGATCAGCGCCATCGCGCCCACGTTCATGATGCCTAGCGGGAACAAGATCACGAAGAGCAGCCAGCAGCAGCCCAGGCAGTACAGCCCGTGCTCGGCGCCCATCCGGAACGCGCCCCAGTGGCCGTCGCGCCACGAGCTGAGGATGAACGTCAGCGGCGTCCGGCACTTCGTTAGGCAGGCGCGCTTCAGCGGCGACAGCTGGTACAGCCCGGCGAGCACAATCACGCCGCCGCCGATGCGTCCCGCATTGCTCGACAGCCAGTCGGAGCGGTCGGTGAGTCCCTGCAGCCCGACGGCCACGCCGTACGCCAGCAAGCCCGTCAGTGACCACACCACCAGGTACGAGCCGACGAAGATCCATACCGGGACGAACGGCCGGCCCTGCTCCTGCCGCTTGGTCTGCACCCGGGCGAACATCATGATCATCGGCGCGGCGGTGGGGAACATCATCGCCACCATCATCGCCACCCAGATCGCGATAAACAGCGGCGCGCCCATCCCCATCGTCAACGACATCATGTCGTCGCCACCCATGACCGCCCACTGCCAGACGAGTAGCGACCACGCCGCGGCCGACAGGAGCAGCAGCGACGCGAGGATCAGGTTCCGCTCTCGAACGAACGGGGCGTCTGCCGTTGCAGTTGTTGTAGCCACGGACTTTCCTTCTACCTCACGATTGCCGGCTGTTAATCAGCGCGCCCCACATCGCGACGCAGAACGGCACAGCGTACGTGAGCGGTATCTTCCAGGCCAGCGCGGCCGGAAACTTGCCCGCCGCCAGTACGGTTCCCTGGTTGATCGCGACCAGCACCGTCCCAACGACGAGCGCCGTCGCCAGCGAACGCTGCAATAGCGGCGGGTACTGAAGCACGCATCGTAGACACTTGCGCTGTCCGCTCAGGGAGAACGACCACCGGTTCTCGAGAGCGCGCGAACAGCGTGCGCAGGCGACTACACCTTCCAGCTGAACGCCACCACAGCCCCGTTACCCAAACTCTCCCACTTGCGCATGTCCGCGTCGCTCCAGGAGCTGCCCGTCGCCAGAACCAGCTCCTGTGTGTCGACGCCGAATGCCCCGCTCAGCGGCGCGTTTACAACCGTGGCCTGCTTCCCATCCGGGGTCTTCATACGCTCGAGCTTACCCGTTCCAAAATCACCCACCTTAAACGACGGAGATTCGCCGGTGTTGATCTCGATCTTCGCCGTCTTCGATGGCAGCCATTGCCTGATTCCGGCCGCAACGCCCTCCCAGACGCCGCCCTTCTTCCCCTGAAGGATCGCCTCAAGCTCCCGGCGCTGGTCCGCTGACGACGACTCATCAAGGTAAATTCGTGCCAGGTCCATACCGCCCATGAAGTCTCCCGGCAACTGGGCCGAAAGGGCTGCCTTCGTGCCGCTCAGGTTCACGCCATCCGAACTGCCGCTCGCGATGTCAAAGATTAACGAGGCCGAACACCAACCCTGGTCCGGCTCCGCCGGCCCGAAATTGCAGCGACAGTACATCTTGCAGCTGCACGCCTCGATCCAACGACCGCTCATTTGCCAGCCCATAGTGGACTCCTTTCTATACCCTGCGTTCGCGAGGGTTAGGCGCCCGCACGCTGTCGGGCTTTCTCTGGCCTGCATGACACTAGGACGAGAAGTTTACCAGCGACGTTAATCTACATCTGAATTCTTGAACTCGTCAAGGGCGTTAACGAAATTGTTACACCAGCTCCACGCGCGCCTCGTCGCCCTCACCCGAGACCCGCACGCGCCCATCGACCTCCAGCTTGGCCACATGCGAGCGGATCTGGCCCGCCGCCATGCCCAGCAGCCGCTTGTCCAGCTCCGGGTAGACCGCGCGCACGATGCGCTTGATTGTGTCGCGGCCGTCGCGCACCAGCGAGAGGATCTGCTCCTCGCGCTGCCGCCGGTGGTCGATCAGCTCCTGCAGCTTGCGGTTCGGCTCGTGGACCGCCGGGCCGTGGCCGCAGCACATCACGTCGGCGTTCAACGACTGCATCTTCCGCAGCGACTCGATGTACTGGCCCATGTCGCCGTGCGGCGGCGGCGGGATCGCCGTCGTGCCCACGCCGAGCACGTTGTCGC
>JBIOYF010000004.1:0-4636 GCA_044870035.1 Dehalococcoidia bacterium | reverse complement strand
CCCGCCTGTCGAACGTGGTGATACTTCCCTTCGAAGTCGACTAGCTCCTGAGTCCAGAGCGCGCGTAACAGCGCGATCTGCTCCTCGACGCGCCGCCCTCGGTTCCGGAAGTTCTCGCCGAGCGCCTCGTACTCGACCGGGTTCCAGCCGATACCCACGCCGAGGCGCAGGCGCCCGCCGCTAAGCACGTCGATCGCGGCGGCCTGCTTGGCAACCAACACGGTCTGTCGCTGCGGCAGGATCAGAATGCCCGTGACCAGCTCGATGCGTGTTGTGATCGCGGAGAGGAAGCCGAAGAGCGCGAACGGCTCGTGGAACGGCGTCTGATAGGTGTAGGGCGGCCGAAACCCCAGCTCTTGGAAGCGGTCCGGATGGGCCCCTAGCACGTGGTCGAACACCAGGATGTGCGTGTAGCCAAGCTGTTCGGCCGCTTGAGCGTAATCGCGGATAACTGCCGGATCGTTTCCGATCTCCGTCTGTGGAAAGACGACGCCAATCTTCATCGACACGCTCCTACCAACAGCTGACCTCTGGCACAGCTTACCGGCAAACGAGTCATCAACGGCGTGTGCCCTGGAGCTCGCGACCGTCGGCCCTGACTCTTGGCCACACCTCAGGCTGTGACACGAGGCGCTTTGAGCTTTCCCCGCACAGCTCTACAATCGCGCCATGGCTAGCAGCATCGCCATCGACATCCGTCAATCCGCGAGCCCCACCGTCCCGGCCTCCGCACCAAGCAATCAAGAAAAATCCCGCGGGCTAGCTTCAGGAAGGGGCATTTCTTTTCATTCTTTCGCAGGCAATCAAGATCGCTACTCGCGGACGAGGAGGACGATCTTGCCCGTCGCGCGCCGCGACTCGATCTCGCGCAGCGCGTCCGCCGCTCGCTCCAGCGGGAACGTCGCGCCCACCAGCGGCTTGATCTTGCCCGCGCTCCACAGCGCGGCCAACGCCTGCCCGACGCGCTGGGGCATCCGCTGGTCGTGTCGCACGTACTCGCCCCACGCCACACCAATGACGGAGGAGTTCCTCAGCAGCAGCCGGTTCACTTTCACCTCAGGGATCGTGCCCGCAGCGAACCCGACGACGAGCAGCCGACCGCCCACCGCAAGCGCGCGCACGCTATCGATGAAGCGATCGCCGCCCACCGGATCGAAGACGAGATCGACGCCGCGGTCGTTGGTCAACCGCTTGACTTCGGGCAGCCAGTCGCCTTCGGCTTCCACGCAATGATTCGCACCGAGATCGCGCGCAACGTTCAGCTTATCTTCGCCGCGCGCGACCGCGATCGACGTCAGTCCAAGCGCCGCACTCAGCTCGACGGCCGCGCTGCCGACGCCGCCCGCCGCACCGTGGATGAGCACCGTCTCGCCCTCGCGCGCGGCTCCGCGGTCGACCAGCCCGAAGTACGCCGACTGGTAGTTGACGAGCGAGGTCGCCTGCGCGTAGGACATGCCATCGGGGATGCGGAACGTCGCCAGCGGCGACGCGACGGCGTACTCCGCCCAGGAGCCGAGCGGCGTCCACGCCGCGACGCGGTCGCGGAGCTTGAACTCGGAGCCCGTCGGACAGCTCTTGACGACGCCGGCCATCTCGATGCCGGGAACGAAGGGTGGCTCGGGCCGGAACTGGTAGCGGCCGCGCGTCATCAGCAGGTCGGGAAAGCCGACGCCGGCCGCGTGCACTTCAACGATGAGCCGGTCGTTGCCGGCCGGCTCCGGGACTTCGGCAAGCTGGAGGGCGTCCGGCCCTTCGAGTCGCGTGAGCTGCACGGCGCGCATCGAAGCTGTTATAATAGATATGCACTGGGGACGAAAGGCTTCGACAGGGAAGCGTGGGCCCGGGGTGCAGGCCGAGGTGCCGTTGCCCTCGTTAAACTGGCGGCAAAAGCTTAACCGGCGAATCTCAGTTCGCCCTCGCTGCCTAATCTAAGGCAGTGACGTCGCCCGCAGGCCTCCCCCCGATGGGCAGCGGTGCGGCGCCGATCAGTCGGGGTGCGGCGGTCTGACGCCGATACCGACCGCCAAAGGCTCATCGGCTCTATCCGGAACGGACGCGCCGGCGGCGGCCCTCCGGACGAGAACCAAACGCCGGATATGCCTGTAGGACCTCTGGTTGGCCCTTCTCTGGACGGGGAGTTCAACTCTCCCCCGTCTCCACCAACTCCATCGCATCGACTCGCCAGCGTCGTGCCGTAACTTCGGCGCCGAATGCGCAAAGTTGCACGCCAGCCGCCCGGTAGCTAAGCAGCCCTCAGGCAGCGTTGAAGGTCCGCGTACAACGTCCCGCTCGATACGCCGAGGCCCGTCCTCGACCGCACAGTGTTGTCCGTTAGCCAGAGCGATCGTTGACATCTTATCTTGCCGAGGTCTTTGCCCAACACTGCTAAAGCCCTTCCTCGATCGCGTCGTACGCCGGCCGGGTTCAAGAGCATCTTGACAAGGTGGGCTTTGACGCTTAGTCTTGTCCCCAACTTGGTATTTAGGAGGAGGCACCCTGATGGTAACGGCTTCGAAGACGGGGAGAGCCCGCATACGGCTCGCGATCGCGCCCGGGATCGCTGTGGTAGTGGCACTGCTAGCGGTCATGGGTTCGCCCGCCGAGCGGTCGGAAGCGGGGCCGGGTTCCGCAACTACGGCGATAGTCTCACTCGGAGACAGCTTTATCTCAGGAGAGGCCGGCCGCTGGAACGGCAACAGTCTCAACATGTTCGGCACGCGCGATGGCACCGACCGCGCCGCGAGCTGCTTCTTGATCTTCTGCTCGTATGACGCAACGCGCGTATACGGTTCGTCGTATAGCAACGGCTGTCACCGTTCGGACGTGGCCACGATCAAGAGCGCCGCCATATCCGTCAACCAAAAGATCAACCTGGCCTGCTCGGGGGCGCGATCGGTCAACATCTGGCGCGCCTCTCAGGGTGGACAGGCCTTCAAGGGTGAGGCGCCGCAAGCAGATCAGCTGCTCACGGTCGCACAGCAGAAGAACGTAAAGCTCGTCGTGTTGACGATCATGGCAAACGATGTCAGCTTCGCTGACCATGTCATCAACTGCACGGTTGACTGGATCCTCGGACTGGGGCCGTGCAACGCGGCCCAGCAGGCCCAGTTGCAGGCGGAGCTGCCGGCAGCGATGGACGGCTTGCGCAAGTCAATCGATGAAGTACGCGCAGTCATGGCTGCCGCGGGATATAGCCCATCGCAGTGGAAGTTTGTTGTCGCTGGATACTCGTCACCGGTGCCCGCGGCGGCGGACGTGCGCTACTCGGGCAGCGACCGATGGTGGTCGGGCGGCTGCCCCTTCTACGATGAGGACTTCGACTGGGCGAAGAACGTCGCAACGCCGCTTATCGTCGACAGCATGCGCACCGTTGCTGTGGAGAAGGGCGTCCAGTTGCTCGACGTGCGGGACGCCTTGAACGGCCACGAGTCGTGCCATAGAAATTCTTCGCTGGTGGGATCGAGCGGACCGAACTCGGTGGTACACGAGTGGGTTCGCTGGGTGAACACCGGCTGCTGTCAGGGAGACGCCCAGGAGTCCATGCACCCGAATGCGTTCGGGCAGCGGGCCATCGGCAAGTGCGTTTCTTTGATGTACGCCAAGCCGAGTGGCAACTGGACTTGCAGAAACACGCCGGGGCAGAACTACAACGCGATGACGCTAACGTCGATCCCGTAGGCTAGCCGCGACACAGCTATAAGGGGAACGCGCCCGGCTTCTCACGCCGGGCACGTTCCTCGATCCGAAGCCTAGCAAGCCCGACTTCGTACCTGGAGAGGCCAGAACATTGGGGTCAGAGGAGAGAGGTTCCGGCGTATATCCGCTTAGTGTCACCTCACCGGTACCATCGTGAAGTCTAGGCGGGAGCAAACCCTCGTCGCACTGTGTTCTCAGTTACGACGCGCGGTGCCATGAACTGCCGGACGTAATCCGGCCCGCCGGCCTTCTCGCCAACCCCCGAGAGTAAGAGCCCTCCGAACGGCTGGCGTCCGACCATCGCGCCGGTGATCTTGCGATTGATGTAGAGGTTCCCGACTCGAAAGTGCTTGCGGGCGAGCGCGACATGACGCGGATTTCTCGAGAACACGCCGCCGGTGAGCGCGTAGCTCGATCGCGCGGCGGTCTGCAACGCCCCTTCGAAGCTAGGCGAGCGGAAGACCGCCAGCACCGGCCCGAAGACCTCCTCGCACGCCAGCGGCGCGTCCTCGGCGACATCCGTGAAGACCGTGGGCGCCACGTAATAGCCGGGCCCGTCGGGCACGGCAGCCTGCACCAGCAGGTGGGCGCTCGTCCGGCCCTGCTCGATGTAGCCTTGGATCTTCTCGCGAGCAGCGCCGCTGATCACCGGCGGAACGAATGTCGCCGGTTCGTGAGGCGGCCCCACCCTCAGGCTCGACACCGCATCGCGCAGGCGGCCGATCGCCTGGTCGTATGCTCGTCCGACGACGATCAGGCGACTAGCAGCGCTGCACTTCTGGCCCGCGTACCCGAACGCCGACTGCAGCACCGCGGCGAGCGCTTCGTCCAGATCGGCGTCCTCGTCGATGATGATCGCGTTCTTGCCGCCCATCTCCGCGATCACGCGCTTGATGTTGCGCTGCTCCGGCTTCACCTGGGCCGCAGCCGCGATGATACC
>JBIOYF010000003.1:0-19054 GCA_044870035.1 Dehalococcoidia bacterium | reverse complement strand
CCGCGAAGAAGTTGGCCGGGTACGGGTTGGCCCAGGAACCTTCCGGCGGCGTCTCCAGGTCCCACGACGCCACGGCGCCCCAGTTGAACATGTCGAAGCCGACCATGTGCGAATAGGCGTTCATGAGAGCAGACGTAAGTGCCATTGGCGTAATGTTCTGGCCGAACGGCACCCAGCCGCTGGCGCCCGCCAGCGAAAATTTGACCGCCGCGTCCCCCGTGATATTGATCTCCAAAGGCTGGTTGAATAAGCAGTCGACGTCTTGCTGCGGCAGGATGACGCGCTTGCCCCGCATAGCCAGGTCCTTGAAGTTCGACTTGCGAATGCGGCCCGGCACGGTCTGCGTCTTGACGCGCTTCATCGCGTAACGCCGCCCGTCCTCGACGTATTCACGGATGGCGTCTTTGAAGAACTCGAGCCCGTACTTGTCAATCAGCTCGATCACCTTTTCGCGGATGGTGATCATGCCGGCGAGGCGGCCGCGCGCGTCGCCCAGCACCCAGTCCGGCATGCGCGTTCGCGATCGAATGCGCATCTCGTACCAGCGATAGTACTTGTCGTCCTCTCCGACTTTCTCCATCGTGACGGGCACGCCGTCGGAGAACGCGTCCGGGTTCATGAAGCCGATCGAGCCCGGCAGGATCGCCCCACAGTCCATGACGTGACTGACGCCGGACGCCCACGCGACCAGCTCGCCGTCATAGAAGATCGGCGTCGCGGCGTCGAAGTCGGATGCGTGAATGCCGCCGTAGTGCGAATCGTTGTTCTCGAAGATGTCGCCGTGCTTGATGCCCGGGTCGTGCTCGTAGTCCAGCTCGACGAGCGAGCGGATGAAGAGCGACAGCAGCCCCGGATGGGCAGTGATACCCTTCGAAACGGCAACCGCTTCGCCGGTGGGCAGGTGCAGGCCCCAGAGCGCGTCCCCGCCGTCGACCGCGATGGCCGACGACGACACGCGGCAGCCGACGTCCCACGCGGTGTTGCAGATGTTCATCAGAATGTGCCAGACGGCTTCATACCGGCCGGGATCTTCAGCTTTGCGCTTCAGCTCTTCCATCCCGAACATGAAGCCCGTCTCCTTCATGAGACGTTCGTTCTCTTCGAGCTGTTCTTTCAGCGTGCGCGTCCGCTCGGCCAGCATTGCGCTCATCAGTTGCCTCCTCTGCTCATCCAGAAGATCATGTGCTCGTCCAGTCTCGCACTCCAGCCGGGCGGCACGAAGAGGGTCGTGTTCGGCGCTTCTATGATCGCGACGCCGTTCACCTCATTGCCGGGCCGCACCTCGTCCATCTCGAAGATCGGAGCGTCCGTCCAGCGGCCCTGCTGAAAGACCGGCCGCTTGCCCTTCGAAGCGGACTTGGGCGGCTCCTTGCCCTCCAGCTCGTACTTCTTGACGAAGGGCTTCACGGTGCCGACCTCCGCGACAACGCCCACTTCGCCGATCTGGAAGGTCGGATACGGCGGCTTGCCCGCCAATGTGTACGTCTTCGTGAAGACGTCCTCGAACACAGCCATCAGCCGGTCGACGTCTTCCGCAGTTGCGAGACGTGTCATCGGTGACGCGACCTCCAGGTCATCGAGGTGGCCGAAGTACTTGACGTACGCGTTGTGCTTGAGCGTGACCTGGTCGCGGCTGAAGCCTTCGCCGGCCAGCTCAGCGAGGAGCTGCCGCTCCAGCTCTTCCCACGCCGCGCTCACCGTCTGGGCAGCCATAAGCTTCATGGTCGGGTCCTCGATCGGCGGGACCATCGCCGAGACGCTCTTGTGGCGCCGGTGCGCGTAGTCCATGCACGCGCCGCCCCAGGCGGAGAACGCCGCCGCGTGCGGCACGCTTGCGACGCCCTTCCACGGGTACTCGCCCGCGTAACCCGCCAGGTGCATCGGACCGGCGCCGCCGTAGCCGAGCAGGACGTAGTCGTGCAGGTCGTAGCCGAGCATGAGCGAGCGGATGAGGTGCTCCCGCATCATGACGTTGATCAGCTCGACGCACGTCTCGGCGGCGGTCTCTACGTCCATGCCCAGCGGCCGCGCGATCTTCTCCTCGAAGATCGCCGCAGCCTTGTCCTTGTGCACTTTGATCCGCCCGCCTAAATAGTTCTCCTCGTTGATGATCCCGAGCAACAGGTCGCAGTCACCGATCGTGGGGATCTCGTTACCCGCGTTCTGGAACACCGGGCCCGGCGTGCCACCGGCGCTATCCGGCCCCAGCTTGAGGCGGTTCGTGTCCGGGTCGAGGCGGATGTAGGTACCGGTGCCCGCGCCGATCGATCGGATGTCGAGCATCGGCACGTTGACGTACATGTACTGGAATGGCGGTTCGCGCTCGATCGGCAAGATGCCCGCGGTGATGCAGCCCGCATCGAAGCTGGTGCCGCCCATGTCGGCGCAGACGAGGTTCTCCAGACCGCCGACGGTCTTCGCCAGGTGGTGACCACCCATGATGCCGCCCACAGGGCCGGACATGACGGTCTCGAACAGGCGCGGGTAACGGATGTTGGTGATGCCGCCGTAGCCGAGTACGGTATTGAGCGAGTGCTGGTAGCCGCGCCCGAGCAGCTTTTCCTCGACGTTGACGAGCTGCTTGCGAGCCGGCTCCGCGGCATACGCCTGGATCACCGTCGCGTTCGCGCGCGACACTTCGCGCACGATCGGGGCGACTTCGCTCGACACGACGATCGGTATCGTGCGCCCCGCTTCGCTCATCACCTTGGCTGCGATCTCGGCGGCGCGCCGCTCGTGGCTCGGGTTGACGAACGAGTTGAGGAATAAGATCGCGAGTGACTCGCAGCCTTCGTCGAGTAGCTCGCGCACTCCGCGTTCGACTTCGTGTTCGTACATCGGGATGACAGGCGCGCCGAACATGTCGATGCGCTCCGTGACGCCGCGCGTGTACTTGCGCGGCACCAGCGGCTCGCGGTGCTTGCGGTACTGCATGTGGCTGATCTCGGGCCACTCGAATCCGATGAAGGTCTGCGAACCGCGGCCCTGGACGATGATGTCCTCGAAGCCGCGTGTCACGATTAGTCCGGCGCGCAGCCCCGAGAGGTTGATCAGCGTGTTGAGCATGCTAGTGCCGGTGTAGATCGCCGTCTCGGCGTTCTGCACCACGGAAGCGGCACCGCCGTTGTTGCTGAGTCTGTCGCTCCAGTAGGTCAGCGCGTCGTCGAGCGATTCGACGAAGCCGATGCTCTCGTCGTGCGGCGTGGTCGGCGCTTTGCCGATGACGAACTCGCCCGCTTCGTCGACGACGATAACGTCGGTCATCGTCCCGCCGGCGTCGCAGGCTACCAGATAGCGTGGCATGATGAGTTGCTACCTCCTTGCGGGACTAGCGGAGGAGTGTTCGTATCGTGGACGACTCCAGGTGCCACCGCGCATCGGTTGGAATCGGCGCTGTTGTATCACGGGGCCTCATATCGCGTCAAGCAGAGTGATACTCACTCGACGGGCCGCCGCAGCAAGCGCCGGAACAGGCGCGCGATCGCCGCCCAGATCGCGCGCAGCAGCAGCGGCAGCACGCTCACCGGCCGGCTCGCCCGCTCGATCGCGGCGGCGGCGTTCTCGGGCGTCTCCAAGCTCGTCTTCGCGCACGCGACGAACTGCTGGAAGAGCTGCTGCGAGACGCCCTGGATCATGCCGCGGCTCACCTGCGCGATGCGGCCCGTCACGTCCACCGACGCCTCGACCACCACCTCGGTCTCAGCGCCGAGCGAGCGCAGCCGGCTCGACATCGTGCCCTTGGCGGTGCCGCCGCCCTGCTCCCGCCCCTCGGCCAGCATCTCGACGGCCCGCTCGGCCTCGTCGAGGCGGACCATCTGCACCCGGCCCTTGTAGCTGGTCGTGATCGCGCCGACCTTGACCCGGATCGTCCCATGGAACGTACGTCCGTCGACGACCTCGTCCAGCGCCGCGCCGGGCATGCACGCCGCCACGCGCTGCGCGTCCATCACGAAGGCCCAGACCTCCTCGATGGACGCCTGGACCTGAAACGTCTCCTGAAGCGTGATCGCCATGTCTGTTGACTACCGCCGCACGGGCCAGTATACTCGCCGGGTGGTGGCAAAACCACTCACTCCTGGTAGTACAGCCGAGGGCGCCCGCAGCGCCAGGAACGGCCGTGGCCCGCGGCGTGAGGCCATCCTGGAAGCCGCCACGGAGCTCTTCGCGGCGCGCGGTCTCGCCGGCGTCTCGATCCCGGAGATCGCCGGCGCCGCCCATACCCACAAGACCACGGTGCTCTATCATTTCGGCACCAAGGAGGCGCTTTACGCCGCCGTCCTGGACGAAGCGCTGGAACGCATCGCGCTCGTCATGGCCGACTTCCTCAGCGGCGGCTTCGACAGCGCCCATCTGCGCGAACGCGTCGCCTACCTGGTCGACCAGATCCAGGCGTACTACGCGGAGCGGCCGGCCCACGCCCGCCTGCTCGAGCGCGAGCTGCTGGAGGCGCAGGTCCCCGCCGCCTACCTCGACCACTTCGTCGAGCGCATCTACCAGCCCGCCGTCGCGGCGATCCAGGAAGCGGCCAAGCGCGGCATCATCCGCCCGATCGATCCGGCGCTCTTCATCCACGACATGCACATCTTGCTCGTCGGTTATTTCTGTCACCGGCCGTTGCTGGAGCGCCTGAAGCCCGGCGACCCGTTCTCGATCGAGGCGCTCATCGCGCGCCGCAACCACCTGGTCGACCAGATGTTTTCGCTCTTTCGCTTCACCGACGAACGCTAGCGGGGCCCGCGGACATGACCACTCCGACGTCGACCGGCCCGGACACGCTTTCCGCTCCGCACGTCCTGGAGTACACCTACACGCGCTCCGTCGGCCCCGTCGTCGGCAAGTTCCTCGGCGGCCTCGAGGAGCGCAAGCTCTTCGGCATCCGGACGAGGGACGGCCGCGTGCTCGTCCCGCCGGCCGAGTACGACCCGGACACCGGCGAGGAGCTGAGCGATTTCGTCGAAGCTGGCCAGGCCGGCGCGGTCACCACCTGGGCCTGGGTCTACGAGCCGCGCAAGAACCACCCGCTGGACCGGCCGTTCGCCTGGGCGCTGATCCGCCTGGACGGCGCCGACACCGCCATGCTCCACGCCGTCGACGCGCGCGACGAAGCGCGCATGGCGACGGGCATGCGCGTGCGCGTCCGCTGGCGCGACGAGACGGCCGGCGAGCTGCAGGACATCGTCTGCTTCG
The DNA here is from genome assembly GCA_044870035.1 of Dehalococcoidia bacterium. GTDB lineage: Bacteria > Chloroflexota > Dehalococcoidia > DSTF01 > RBG-16-68-14 > JBBDXS01. The sequence continues at coordinate 13,867 of JBIOYF010000003.1, read as the reverse complement.
AGCCGGAGGCCGCATCATGAGCGAGCGCGTCTACGGCGTGAAGTCGCCCATCCGCCTCGAGTACACGTACGCGGCCGGCCGCGCGCGCTCGCGCTTCCTGCGCGCGCTGGAGCAGCGCCACATCATGGGCGAACGCTGCCCGCAGTGTCGCTCCGTCTACGTCCCGCCGACCGGCGGCTGCCCCACCTGCGGCGTGCAGACCGAAGAGCAGGTCGAGGTTGCGCACACGGGCACCGTGGAGAAGTTCTGCGTCGTCAATCTGCCGTTCTACGGTCAGCAGATCACGCCGCCCTACGTCTGCGCCTCCGTGCGTCTCGACGGCGCCGACACGACGCTCTTTCACCTGATCCAGGAGCTCCCTGCCGAGCAAGTCACCATCGGCATGCGCGTCGAAGCCGTCTGGCGGCCCGACGCCGAGATGGAGCCCAGCGTCGAGACGATCCGGCACTTCCGCCCGGTCGACGCGGCTTCGCATACTTTGGAGCGACAGGCAAGCCTGTCGGGAGTCGCGCAGGGCTGATGCGAGACGTCGCCGTGGTCTCCTTTGCGCAGTCGCGCAGCGTGCGCAACAACACGCAGCAGAACGAGGTGGAGATCCTGCTCCCCGTCGTCCGGGAGGCCGTCGACCGCTCCGGCATCCCGCGCGGCGAGATCGGCTTCACCTGCTCCGGCTCCTGCGACTACCTGGCCGGACAGCCGTTCGCCTTCGTCACCGCGCTCGACGCGATCGGCGCCTGGCCGCCGATCCGCGAGTCGCACGTCGAGATGGACGGCGCGTGGGCCCTCTACGAAGCCTGGGTGCGCCTGCAGCACGGCGACGTCGACTCCGCGCTCGTGTACGCGTTCGGCAAGTCTTCGCTCGGCGACATCCGCGACGTGCTCGTGCTCCAGCTCGATCCGTACTACGTCGCGCCGCTCTGGCCCGATCCGGTCAGCCTGGCCGCGCTCCAGGCGCGCGCGCTGCTCGAGTCGTCCAGCTACACCGAGCGCGACATGGCGCGAGTCGCCGCACGCAGCCGCGCTTCCGCGAAGCGAAACGCGAACGCGCAGGTCGCGGGCGACTTCTCGGTCGATGACCTGCTCGCCGATCCGTACCTCGTCTCGCCACTGCGCAAGCACGACTGCCCGCCCATCTCCGACGGCGCTGTCGCGGTCGTGCTAGCCGCAGGCGATCTCGCTCGTAAGGTCTGCGCCAAGCCCGCGTGGATCCGCGGGATCGATCATCGCACCGAGCCGCACGCGCTCGGCCTGCGCGATCTCACCACATCGACCTCCTCTGCGCTCGCGGCGCGAAAGGCCGGGGTCGGCGACGCTCCCGTGGACGTCGCCGAGCTCCACGCCCCCTTCACGCACCAGGAGCTGATCTTGCGCGACGCGCTTAGCCTGAACGGCAACACCGATGTCAACCCGTCCGGCGGCGCGCTCGCGGCGAACCCCCTGATGGCAGCCGGCCTGATCCGCATCGGCGAAGCGGCGCGGCGGATCATGGACGGCGACGCGCAGCGCGCCGTCGCGCACGCAACGTCCGGCCCGTGTTTGCAGCAGAACCTCGTCTGCGTCATGGAGGCCGCCTGATGGCCGGGCAGTGCGCGGTGATCGGCATCGGCCAGACGAACTACGCGGCGAAGCGCGACGATCTCTCGATCGCCGGCCTCGTCCGCGAGGCCGCCGTCCGCGCCCTCGATGACGCCGCGCTGTCCTGGGGCGACATCGACGCCGTCGTCATCGGCAAGGCGCCCGACATGTTCGAGGGCGTCGTCATGCCGGAGCTCTACCTCTCCGACGCGCTGGGCGCGGCCGGCAAGCCGATGATGCGCGTGCACACCGCCGGCAGCGTCGGCGGCTCGACGGCGCTCGTCGCCGCCAGCCTGGTCCAGGCGGGCATCCACGAACGCGTGCTGACCGTCGCGTTCGAGAAGCAGTCGGAGAGCAACGCGATGTGGGCGCTCACGCCGAAGATCCCCTTCCAGCCCCCCGTCGTCGCGGGTGCCGGCGGCTACTTCGCGCCGCACATCCGCGAGTACATCGCGCGCTCGGGCGCGCCGGACGACGCCGGCATTCGCGTCGCGCTGAAGGACCGGCAGAACGCGCTGCGCAACCCGTACGCCCACCTACACATGAGCGACATCACGTTCGAAATGATCGCGGAGTCGCCTATGCTCTGGGACCCGATCCGCTTCCACGAGACGTGCCCTTCGTCCGACGGCGCCTGCGCCATGGTGCTGGCGAGCGAGACGGCCGCCGAGCGCGCCTCCAATCCCCCCGCGTGGGTGCTCGGCTCCGCGATGCGCAGCGAGCCGATCATGTTCCCCGGCCGCGACGAAGTCGACCCGCGGGCCGGCCGCGACTGCGCGGCAGACGTCTACCGCCAGGCCGGCATCAACAACCCGCGAGAAGAGATCGACGTCGCGGAGATCTACGTGCCGTTTAGCTGGTACGAGCCGATGTGGCTGGAGAACCTGGGCTTCGCGGGGGAGCAGCCCGGCTGGCAGCTCGTCCTCGACGGCACCACCGCGTTCGACGGCGAGCTGCCGGTCAACCCGTCCGGCGGCGTGCTCTCCTCGAATCCAATCGGCGCGTCGGGTATGATCCGCTTCGCAGAGGCGGCGCTGCAGGTGCGGGGCATGGCCGGAGAGCATCAGGTCCCTGACGCGCATATCGCGCTCGGCCACGCCTACGGCGGCGGGTCGCAGTTCTTCGCGATGTGGATCGTGGGCAGCGAGAAGGCTTAGGAATGCCGATGGAGTTCAACCTGGCCGATCTGTTCGAGAGCGTCACGGACGCCGTCGGCGAGCGCGAGGCGATCGTCCTCGGCGACCGCCGGCTCACCTACGCGCAGCTCGACGAGCGCGCGACGCGCCTGGCGCACTACCTGCAGGCGAACGGCATCGGCGCGGGCGACCACGTCGGCCTGTACATGTACAACTGCACCGAGTACCTCGAAGCGTCGCTCGCGGCGTACAAGATCCGCGCCGTGCCGATTAACATCAACTACCGCTACGTCGAAGAGGAGCTCGAGTACCTGTTCGACAACGCCGATCTCGTCGCGTGCGTCCACCACCGCGAGTTCGCGCCACGCATCGCGGCCGTCTCCGCCAAGGTGCCCGGCCTGCGATTGCGCATCGCCGTCGAGGACGGTAGCGACGTCGCCGGCGATGCGCTGTCCTACGACGATGGGCTCGCGCAGTCATCGACGGCGCGCGATTTCGCGCCGCGGTCCGCGGACGATCTGTACATCCTCTACACCGGCGGCACAACGGGCATGCCCAAGGGCGTCATGTGGCGCCACGAGGACCTCTTCTTCGCCGCGCTGATGGGCGGCAACCCGGCCGGCGCGCCCCCCGAGCGCCCGGAGCAGGTCGCGGAGAACGCGAAGAACGGCCCTCATCTCACGTCGTTGCCGGCCGCGCCGCTCATGCACGGCGCCGCGCAGTGGGCCGCGCTGATCTATCTCTTCAGCGGCGGCACGATCGTGCTGGCGCCGGGCAAGCGCTTCGACCCGGACAAGATCTGGCAGCTCGTCGAGCGGGAGAAGGTCAACACGATCGCCATCGTGGGCGATGCGATGGGCCGTCCGCTGGCGGAAGCGCTCGAGAAGCCGGGCGCGTCGTATGATACGTCGTCGCTCTTCGTCATCGGCTCAGGCGGCGCGACCTACTCCGAGGGCGTGAAGGCGCAGCTCAAGGCCAAGCTACCGAACATCGCGCTGCTCGATACGTTCGGCGGGTCGGAAGGTGGCAACCAGGGCCACGGCGTCGAAGCGCCCGCCGGTGCGCTCGGCCCGCGCTTCCAGTCCAAAGAGCACACCGCCGTCCTCGACGAAGACCTGCGGCCGCTGCCGCCGGGGACCGGCAAGGTCGGCATGCTCGCGCGCCGCGGCCACATCCCGCTCGGCTACTACAAGGACCCGGAGAAGACGGCGCGCACGTTCATCACTGCGCACGGCGAACGCTGGGTCGTCGCCGGCGACATGGCGATGGTCGAGGACGACGGCAGCATCACGCTGCTCGGGCGCGGATCGAACTGCATCAACAGCGGCGGCGAGAAGGTCTTCCCCGAAGAGGTCGAAGCGGCGCTGCGATCGCACCCCGAAGTCTTCGACGCGATCGTCGTCGGCGTCCCGGACGAACGGTGGGGCGAGCGCGTCGCGGCGGTGGTGCAGCCGCGCGCCGGCAGCAACGTCACGCTCGAAGACCTCGACACGCACTGCCGCACCAAGATCGCCGGCTACAAGGTGCCGCGCGAGCTGCACCTCGTCGACGAGGTCCAGCGCCAGCCCAGCGGCAAGCCTGACTACAAGTGGGCCAGGTCCGTCGCGATGAGCGCGCAACGCGAAGGCGTGCCGTCATGACCGAGGCGCTGCTCATCGATCGCGACGGGCCGGTCGTTACCCTCACGCTCAATCGCCCCGAGGTGAAGAACGCGATCAACCCGGAGGTCCTCTGCCGCCTCGCCGACGCCTGGGACCTGATCGACGGCGATGATGAGATCCGCGTCGCGATCATCACCGGCGCGGGTGGCAGCTTCTGCGCCGGCGCCGACCTCGATAAGCTCGTCACCGCGTCGCTCAAGCGCCTGCCGCCGGAGGACGAGTACGAGCAGCGCTGCCGCGACGACCCAGGCACGATCTTCAAGGGCTTCCTGCGCACGTACCGGCTCGCCAAGCCGCTGATCGGCGCGATCGAGGGCCATTGCATCGCCGGCGGTATAGAGCTGCTCATGTCGATCGACATCCGCGTCGCCGGCGAGAGCGCCACGTTCGGCATCTCCGAAGTGCGCTGGGGCTTGTTCCCGATGGCCGGCTCGACCGTCCGGTTGCGCCGCCAGATCCCCTATACGATGGCGATGCAGCTGCTCCTCACCGGCGACCACGTGCCCGCGGCCGAGGCGCTCCGCATGGGGCTGATCGGCCGCGTCGTGCCGGACGGCGAGGCGCTCGCCGCCGCGCGAGATGTCGCACAGCGCATCGCCGCGAACGGCCCGCTCGCGGTGCGCAAGATCAAGCAGGCAGTCGTCGAGACGGAGTCCATGCCCGAGGAGAAAGCGTTCGAGATCGACCTCAAGCTCGGCATGGAGGCGATGAACAGCCAGGACGCCCGGGAAGGGCCGAAAGCGTTCAAAGAAAAGCGTACGCCGCAGTTCCACGGGCGTTAGGAGCAAGCCATGACAGTCAATACCGCGGTCGCAGCAGAACAACAGCAGATCATCAGGAGCTCTCTCCGCTCGATGCTCCAGAAGTACGAGCCGCGCCGCGCGGAGCTCCGCGAGATGGTCGATAAGCAGGGCATCTTTCCGGAGGAGCTCTGGCAGGACTACGCCAAAGTCGGGCTGATGGGCTGCCTGGTGCCGGAGGAGTACGGCGGTAACGGCGCCGGCCTCCTCGCCCTGACCTACAGCTTCGAGGAGATCGTCTCGCAGGGCTTCTTCCCCGGCCTACTGCTCGTCACGGCGATGGACGCGGCCTGCCTGGTGCGAAACGCCTCGGAGGAGATCAAGCGCGAGTTCCTCCCGAAAATCTGCGACGGCTCGCGTAAGCTCTGCTTCGCCCTCACAGAACCGAACGCCGGCACGAACACGTTCCGCATCCAGACCGTCGCGCGGCGCCACGGCGACGTCTATCGCATCAGCGGACAGAAGGTCTTCATCTCTGGCTGGGACGTTGCCGACTATGCGCTGCTCGTCGCGCGCACCACGACGGTCGAAGAGCTGAAGGAGCAGGGCAAGCCCAAGGTGCACGGCCTCTCGCTCTTCCTCATCGATACGAAGTCGAAGGGCATCGAGAAGACGCGCCTGCCGATACCGCTCAACGAGGGCCTGCGCCAGTTCCAGCTCTTCCTCGACGACGTGGAGGTCCCCGCCGGCAACCTGATCGGCAAAGAGGACGACGGCGCAATGACGATGTTCAACTCGCTCAACCCGGAGCGCATCCTGACGGGCGCGATCTGCGCGGGCATGGCCGACGCGGCGCTCAGGAAGGCGGTTGCGTACGCCAAGGAGCGCGTCGTCTTCGGCGACAAGCCGATCGGCGCCTACCAGTCGATCGCGCACCCGCTGGCCGAAGTGCGCATCATGCTCGAGGCGGTGCGCCTCATGACCTACAAGGCCGCGGCGGCCTACGACGAAGGGGTGGCTCCCGCCGAGGTGGGCAGCATGGCGAACATGGCGAAGTTCCTCGCCGCCGACCTCGCGATCAAGGCCGCCGACACCGCGATCGAGGTGCACGGCGGCAACGGCTTCTCGGAAGAGTTCGGCCTGATCCAGCTCTGGAACGGCGCGCGCCTCCTCAAGACCGCGCCCGTCAGCCGCGAGATGATCCTGAACTTCGTCGCCGAGCAGACCCTCGGGCTACCGCGATCGTACTAGGAGCAATGACATGACGACGATGACGACGACCTTCGATCCGAAGCTCTACGACCCCGACACATTCGTCCCCGGCGTGCCGTTCGAGGCGTTCGCCAGGCTGCGCCGCGAAGCGCCCGTCTTTCGCCAGGTCGCGCCGACAGGCACGCCGTTCTGGGTGCTGACAAAGTACGCCGACGTTGTGCACGTCTCGCAGGACAGCGCCACGTTTTCTTCGGCGCGGGGCACCAACATCGAGGACATAAACGGCGGCACCGAGCTGATGATGCTCAACATGGACCCGCCCCGCCACACCAAGCTACGCAACCTGGTCAGCAAGGGCTTCACGCCGAAGATGGTACGCGAGCTGGAGCCCCATGTCCGCGAGATCACGAACGCGATCATCGACAAGGTCGCCAAGCGCGGTGAGTGCGACTTCGTGACCGACATCGCCGCGGAGCTCCCGCTCGCCGTCATCGCCGAGCTGATCGGCGTGCCCGACGACGAGCAGCATAAGATCTTCCACTGGGGCAACCAGATGGTCGGCATGGAGGACCCCGAGTACGGAACGAGCCACGAGACCGCGATGAACGCCGCGATGGCGATGTTCGCCTACGCAGAGCAGCTCGCGTCGCAGCGGCGCGAACACCCGCGCAGCGATCTCGTCAGCGTCCTCATCGACGCGGAAGTCGACGGTGAACAGCTCACGCCGTTGGAGTTCAACGTCTTTTTCATGCTCCTGTCCGTCGCCGGCAACGAAACGACGCGCAACCTGACATCGCACGGCATGCTCGCGCTCTTCGATCACCCGGAGCAGAAAGAGCGGCTCCTCGCCGACCCATCGCTCATGCCGGCGGCCGTCGAAGAGATGCTCCGCTGGGGCTCCGTCGTCATGTACTTCCGCCGCACCGCCACGCGTGAGGTCGAGATCAGTGGCCAGCGCATCGGACCGGGCGAGAAGCTCACGATGTGGTATATCTCCGCCAACCGCGACGAAGAAATCTTCCCCGACGGCGACGTCTTCGACGTCGGCCGCAGCCCGAACAACCACGTCGCGTTCGGCGGGGGTGGCGCGCACTTCTGTCTGGGCGCCAGCCTGGCGCGGCTGGAGATCCGCATCCTGTTCGAAGAGCTGCTGCGCCGCCTGCCCGACATCGAGCAGGCCGGTCCCGCCGCGCGCCTGCGCTCCAACTTCATCAACGGCATCAAACACCTACCCGTGCGCTTCACGCCGGAGAGGAGCTAGCGCCGCATGCGGACACGCCTCTGCGATACCTTTGGCATCCAGTACCCGATCTTCGCGTTCACACGGAGCAAGGAGGTCGTCGCTGAAGTCAGCAAGGCCGGCGGCATGGGCGTCCTCGGCGCGATCGCCTTCGCCGTCGATGAGCTGGAGCCCGAGCTCGCCTGGATCGACGAGCACATCGAGGGCCGGCCCTACGGCGTCGATGTCGTCATGCCCGCCGGCATCGTCGATGCGGCGCCGCCCGACCTCGAGGCGATGATCCCGGAGCGCCACCGTGCCTTCGTCGAGGACGTGCTCGCGCGCCACAACGTCCCACCGCTGCCGGCAGGCGATCCGGGGTGGAACGGCCTGCTCGCCTGGGTGCACGATCAGGCGCGCTCGCAGGTGGAGATCGCGCTCTCGCATCCGATCAAGCTGCTCGCCAACGCGCTCGGCCCGCCGCCGCCCGATGTCGTCGCGAAGGCGCACGAGCACAACGTGCTGGTCGCGGCGCTGATCGGGAAGGCGGAGCACGCGCAACGGCAGGTTGAGGCGGGCGTCGACATCATCATCGCGCAGGGCACGGAGGCCGGCGGCCACACCGGCGACGTCTCCACCATGGTGCTCGTGCCGGAGATCGTCGACGCCGTCAGCCCGACGCCGGTGCTCGCCGCGGGCGGTATCGGCACCGGCCGGCAGGTCGCCGCCGCGCTCGCGCTCGGCGCCGAAGGCGTCTGGACCGGCTCGATCTGGCTCGCCGTCGCAGAAGCCGACACCCACTCCGTGGTCGTCCAGAAGCTCCTCGACGCCACGTCGCGCGATACGGTGCGCTCGCGCTCGTGGACTGGCAAGCCGGCGCGCATGCTGCGCACCGCCTGGACCGACGCCTGGGACGCGGCTGATTCGCCGGGCGCGTTGCCCATGCCGCTCCAGTTCATGCTCACCGGCAACGCGCAGAGCCGCATGCACCTCTACGCCGATCGCGAAGCCCGCGCGCTCGTCGGCACGCCTGTCGGCCAGATCGTCGGCGAGATGAACGAAGTCCGGCCGGTGCGCGAGGTCATGGCCGACCTCGTGCGCGGCTGCGACGAAGCAACGGAGCGGCTCAAACGCCTCACCAGCAAGGCAGGAAGCCCGCGATGAGCAACTCTTTCTCCCATAGGCCTCTCGTTGGGCCGCCGCGGCTGGCGGTTGCCGTCATCGGCGCGTTGATGGCGTCATTACTCTTGCTCAGTGCGTGCAGCAGTAACGGGAGCGATGACAACATCGCCACGGACACGCCTTCCGCAACACAAGGCTCCGTCACGCCGAGCGGCACAGCGCCGCCCGCGGGAGCGATCGTCACGCAGGAGCAGATCCTCCGGAAGGACCCCGGCGTCACCAAGCACGAGGAGATCGAGTGGGGGGCGATGTTCGAGGAGTCCGGCCCGCTCCAGGGGTTCGGTGAGCCGTCGTCCGACGGCCTCAAGATGGCTGTCGAGGAGATCAACGACGCCGGCGGCTTCCAGGTCGGCGATACGATCTACACGATCAAGCTGCTCGAGCACGACACGAAGTCAACGACTCAGGACGCGCTCGCTATCGCAACGCAGCTCGTACGCGATGACAAGGTCAAGATCATCTGGGGCCCCGCCGCTGTAGGAGATCCCGAGGCGACGACCGTGACCCAGCAGGCGCACGTGCTCCACATCTGCCCCTGCCCGCAGCGCGAGCTGACCGCGCTCAGCAGTCAGGAGAAGGTGGACAATCAGAACAGCTGGGCGTTCCAGACCCTACCTCAGTCCAGCAAGTTCCTGGCCCCCGGCGCGCGCAGAGCGCGGACTGAGTATCCAGACTTTCACACATTCGCCACGATCTGCGCCGACTCTGAGACCGGCAAGGCGTTCTGTAACTTCTTTACAGACGCCTACGAAGCGGCCGGCTTCCAGCACGTCGGGGAAGTGCTCTTTCCCAACGGCACTAACGACTTCCGGCCGTTCCTGACGCGACTGAAGAGCGACAAGCCGGACATCATCCTCAACTTCACCGACGCCGGTATCGATCAGTTCCAGCTCCTGAAGGACTCCGTCGCTCTCGACGTCGGGAAGCAGTACATCGCCGTCGCGCTGCCCTACGACCTGTTCGAGAGCCTGGTCGGCGGTCCGGCCATCCGTAACAAGATCGTCTCGGCAGGCGCGGCGCCACGAAACCACGCCGTCTACACGTCAGAGAAGGCGCGGGAATTCTTCGAGGTCAAGTACAAGGCGTTCAAAGGGTCCACGCTGCCGCCTGGCGCCTTTGCCGCGTTGCTCACCTACGATCCCGCGTACGTTCTGCTGGCAGCTATGCAGAAGGCCGGAACGGTAGAGGACACAACAAGGATCGCCACGGCACTAAAGCAAGTTCATTACTCGGGTTACGGCGAAGACGACACGTACTTCGGCAAACAAAACATCATCATCACCGGCAACGACGGCTGCAAGGTGTACCAGGGCACGATGACGTGCGAGCACTTTCCACCGCCGCAGGAGACTCCGTAGTGAACGCGACGCCGGCGTACCTTGACAGCCTCTCTGCCACGGCGGATACTCTCGCCTACGAAGGCGCGCCGTCCTGGCGCCCGCCCCTTTCGCTCCCCGCAGTTAGACGCTGGTACCACGCCGCGGCGGCCCCGCCGACGAGCTACGCCGCGTCCTTGTTGTTACAAGGCTCGTGACGCGAAAGGAGGGGGAAGACAGGCTGGTACCGATCAGACGAGCTTATTTCTAAACACACAGAGGAGGTCTGCAACATGCATCGCTTTAGTGCGCGAGTCGCACTGATCGGGGGTCCGCTGGCGCTGGCGGTCGCCGTGGTCGTGCTGCTCTCGTCAGTTCTGGGAGGCGACAGCGGCGCGCTCGCCGCCGGCAGCACGCCGACAAACACGCCCCTGCCGACACTGCCAGGAGGGACCCCGGGCCCGACACCAACGCCGAAATCAACCAACCAGGCCGGTAACGTGACCGGCGTCTACGACATCATCGTCGACGGCGGCGACCCCGCGGTCGATTTGTTCCACTGCATCGCATTCATCGCTCATGACGGCTCGAATGACGACGTCAAGATAGGCGCCCAGTGCAACGACAACACGGGCCTAGCCGGTGACGCTGATGCCGAGCCGCTCAACGACGCCACCGGCGAGGGCCCAGACTTCATCGGCCCGACCGCGGTCGTCGGCCCGCCGCCGCCGCCGCCCTACAACACCGCTGCGCCCTTCAAGGGCTCCGGCGGTTACGACACTGGCACCGACACGATCACCATCAGCGCCTGCATCTCGGAGATCGGCGGACTCCTGGGACCGAACATCATCGCCACGCTGACGGCCTCCAACGCTACTTCGGACCTCTCCACCACCGGCAAGCTGACCGCTTCGGTGGTGATCCACGGTAACCAGAGCGACGCTGACTGCGAGGCCGGAACGCCCGCAGGTACCCCGCCAGACCCGCTCGCGGCTACGCTCTACCCGGCCTACGACGACGCCCGCTGCCCCAGCAACAACTGCACGCAGTCCCCGTGGCGCGCGAGCCCTCTCGCGGGCGGCTCCGCGACCGACTGGGACGGCGACGCATGCACAGACAAGGCGGAGCTGGACAAGACCGACGGCACCAAGTGCGGCGATGACCCCTGGAACCCGAACGACACCAACCTCGCTTCGATCGATGTCGCCGGCGACTACACGCTCATCGCCACCGCCGCCGACGAGGACGACACGAACGGTCCGGCTGCGGGCGGCCACGTGCCCGGCCTGTACTACACCTGTGTGGCGAACATCGCGCAAAGCGGCAAGAACCTAACCGCCCGCCTGTCCTGCTACATCGATTCGCCTGTGTTCGTCATCAACCCGCAGGCGGTGGCTTCGCCGAACCAGAACGCCACGCTCTGCCCGCCGGCCCCTGCCGACTACTGCGGCGACGGCTCGCCGGGGTCGCCCCCGCCGGGCATCACGGTCGGCGGCGGCAGCGTCCGCAACTTCGGCGATGTCGACACAGCGATACCCGTGTTCACCGGCATGGTGGACAATGGCAAGAACGCGATCATCATTGCGGGGTGCTTCGCGGACCTGGACGGCTTCAGCGGCCTCGGCAACGTCTACGCAACCGCCACCGTCGACCTGCACACCGGACATGGCTGGGTTCTGATCCACCAGGGCATCACCTCCATGGCCGACTGCAACGACGGCCCGCCCTTCGCCGACGGCATCGAAGGTTACGTGCCGATCGATCTCGTCCGTCAGACGAAGGACGCGGTCAAGCGCGACTCGGACAGCGATCGCTGCGCCGATCGCAAGGAGCTGGCCAATAATCAGGCGACCGGCGGTCTGCGCGACCCGTCCAACCACTACGACTACTTCAACCCGAGCAAGGACGGCCTTAACCGTGTCGACGACATCCTCGCGGTTGTGAACCAGTACTTCATGGACGACCCGATCGGCATGCCGGACCTGAAGTCCCAGACCGACCGCACGGCGCTCACCGGCGGCAACCCCTGGAACCTCGGCCCGCCGAACGGCCAGCAGCGTGTGGACGACATCTTGGCTTCAGTCAAGCAGTACTTCCACGACTGCAACCTCACCTAGCGCGAAGAACGTCGCGATATCAGAGGAGCCCCTCGATCGAGGGGCTCCTCTCCTTTCCAGCGCCGGCCGTCAGCTCGAGTACGCTACCCTACTTGCGATGAAAAAGCGCACCGGCGACCCCTGGATGCCCGGCGCCGATTACGGCCGCGCGCTGCCGCCGTTCATGGCCAACCTCCTCGTCCGCGACGTCCAGCGCTCGGTGGATTTCTATGTCACCGTGTTCGAAGCGACGCTGCACTACGCCGACCCGGACTTCGCCGCGCTGCTCGTCGGCGGTGTCGATCTCATGCTCCACGCCGACCACACCTACGAGGACCACCCGTGGCACCCCCGGCTCGTGGCCGGCGAGCGCCGGGGCCTCGGCGCGGAGCTGCGCCTGTTCGGCGTCGATCCGGACGCCGTCGAACGGCGCGCCCAAGAGGGCGGTTGGACGGTCATAATGCCCGCGACAACCAAGGGACACGGCTGGCGCGAGACGATGGTCGAAGATCCCGACGGCTACGTCTGGGCCGTTGGCGTGCCGGCTTAGCCGGCGCCGTACGCCAGCCGTTCCAGAGCGCGCAGGTCGATGCGTGCCATCCGGATGTTCGAGGGGCGGAACATGCCCAGGATCCAGGTGATGTCCCGCTCCGGCGGGCTCGTGTAGTACGACGCGTACAGCTCGTCGCCGCGGATCACGATCCCGGCGTACGACGTGTCGCCCGCGCTCGGCAGGTCGGTCAGGTAGCGCAGCTTGTCTTCTTCCACGGCGAAGATCGATGTCCGCTTGCGGCTGTACATGCCGCCCTGCTCCGCCACGCGCGGCGCTCGCGTCGCCTGGTACCGTCCGATGCTGTACAGGCGGCCGTTGTAGGCGAACAAGCATGGCCCGTCCAGCCGCGTCACGTAGCTCTTTCGGTACGACCACGCCTCGTACGGCGGCGACGCCACCGCGATCAGCGTCGACGCCGTCCGGTCTCCCCACTCGTTGCCGTTGCCCTCCAGCCGCGCCGTCGCCAGCATGCGGCCGTCCGGCAGGAACTCGAAGTCCGTCTCGTCGTTGCGCTCGCCTTCATAGACCTGCGAGACCGTCGACCACGCCACGCCGTCGTTTGACTTGAGCAGGACCGACTTGCCGTGCTCGTGCCAGTACGCCGTTACGTACCACGTCGCGCCGTCGCGCGTTTTCGGGCGCCAGTACAGCCAGCCCGACGGCTCGATCTCCTGCACAGGCGCCCACGATGTGCCGTCCGCACTCGACGTAAAGACCGTCGTCACCGGCTCCGCCATCAGCGTCAGGTTGGGCAACACATAGATGTATAGCTTGTCGTGGATCTGCGCGAACTTCGGGTCGCGGTACTCCCCGCGCTCTGCCTTGAACTCGTACACCTTCTCCCACGAGCGCGCGTCCCGCGAGCGCCAGAGCAACAGCCGGCTGCGCCGCGAACCCAGGTGGTACGGCGAGGTCTGGTGGCAGAGGCAGAACCAGCCGCCCCAGAACGTCAGGTCCGTGTTCGAGTTGTGCGCGCCGTCCGCGACGGCGTCCCACGTCTCCAGGACAACGTCCGGGTTCACGCCGGCAGCTTTCGGTCGCAGCGCCCAGTACGAAAGCAGGCCGGGCGCCTCGTAACGCCAGCGCCGCAACCGTCCTCGCGTCCGACGCAACCAGCGGCTCATCGCGCCCGAATCTTAGGCCCGCGCGCCGGCAGCCGTCAACAACGTCAGTTGGG
>JBIOYF010000002.1:0-5508 GCA_044870035.1 Dehalococcoidia bacterium | reverse complement strand
GACACGCGCGACCAGGGCTGGCTGAAGAAGCTGGCGACGCGCGGCTGGGTCGCGCCGGCCTGGCCCAAGGAGTACGGCGGCGCCGGCATGTCCGTCTCGGAGCAGTTCGTCTACAACCAGGAGATGGACATGCCGGCGCCGCCGTACTCCTTGGGCCAGGCCGGCGCGACCCAGCCGCGCGTCGCCAGCTTCTTCAGCCAGCCCTGGTCGCGCGTGTCTTCGCCCACGCCCACGCCGAGGATCGCCTCATCAGGCTGGCGCAGCTCGGGCGGCAGCTCGCGCTCGATGAAGTCACGCACTTCGGCGCGGAACGCGGCTTCGGCGGGGGAGTCTCGAAAATCCATGATCTCGATGTTCGAAGTTCGAGGTTCGAAGTTCGACCTCGCCCTTAGAAGCGCCTCCAATTGGTGATGAGCCGGTTCAGCTGACGGCCGATATGATTGTATCCATCGGTTAGCTCACCGAGCTCCTGTCCTGCCAGATACCCCAAACTCCCGGCGATCTTTAGATGAGTCTCCATCTCATTTGCTGAGCCCATGGCCATGCGCATGTATTGCTTGAGTTCCCGTTCGGTCGCTCGCTTGCTGAAGCCCTCGGCGATGTTCGCTGGAACTGACTTGCTTGCCCGGCGCATTTGGCTAACGAGTTCGTACTTCTCTTCGGGCGGGAATGACCGGCATAGCTCATGCACACGAACCAACAGCTGCATGGACGACTGGTAGGCCTCCAGATCCTCGTGGCTTCTAAGAGGCGGTCGTTGCGTCATCGAATTTCGAACTTCGAACATCGAACCTCGAGCTAATACCTCGGCAGCCCTAGTCCTCTAGACGCGATGATGTTCCGCTGGATCTCGCTCGTGCCGGCGGCAATCGTCGAGCCGACCGACGTCAGGTACAGCTTCTCGAAGCGGCCGTGCAGCCGCGCGTAGGGCGACTCCGGCCCGAGCTGGCCGTGGAGACCGAGGAGCTGGATGCCCGCGCGGCCGATGCGCTGGTTCAGCTCCGAGTTGAACACCTTCACGATCGAGGCTTCGTGGTTGGGGACGATACCGCGCTCTTGCAGCGTCACCACCCGGTACGCGAGCAGGCGGATGATGTTCACGTCCACCCACAGATCGGCCAGCTTGTTGCGCACCGCCTGCTTATCGATCAGCCGCGTACCGTTCGAGCGCGTGTCCGCACAGTACGAGGTCAGCTCCTCGAGAGAGCGGCGCATCCCGGCCGACGTCGAGACGGACGAGCGTTCGAAGTCGAGCGTGGTCGTCGCCATGTACCAGCCGCGGTTCAGCTCGCCGAGCAGGCCGGAGCGCGGCACGCGCACGTTATCGAAAAACACTTCGTTGAAGCCCTTCTGGTAGGCCATGTTGATGAGAGGACGCACCGAGATGCCCGGCGACTTCATATCGACCAGGAAGTAGCTGATCCCCTTATGCTTCGGCGCGTCCGGGTCGGTGCGCGCGAGCAGGAAGATCCAGTCGGCGTAATGGGCCTGGCTGGTCCAGATCTTCTGGCCGTTGATCACGAAGTCGTCGCCGTCCTGCACCCCGCGCGTCTGCAGCGACGCGAGATCGGAGCCGGAGCCGGGCTCGCTGTAGCCCTGGCACCATTGCACTTCGCCGGACGTGATGCCGTCCAGGTGCTGCTTCTTCTGCTCTTCCGAGCCGTAGATCATGATCGTCGGGCCCAGATAGCCGACGGCGGGCGTGTTGATCACCGGCGCACGGTGATAGGACATCTCCTCGTTGAAGACGACCTGCTCCCACAGTCCCATGCCCAGGCCGCCATACTCGGTCGGCCAGGCCGGCGCGATCCAGTGCTTCGGTGCGAGCTTCTTCAAGAACTCGCGTCCGAAGACGTACGCTTCCTCATCGATTGCGTTGTCGGAGCCGACCCAGTCCGGCGGCAGCGCGTCGCTCAGGAACGAACGCACGTCGCTCCGAAACGCTTCCTGTTCGCCGCTGAATCGAAAGTCCATCAGCGGGTCTCCCACGTGATGAGCAGGTCGCGCGCATCGACCACGCCGCGGCGCAGGAAGCCCTGCTCTGTCTCGACGAGCAGTTCATCGAAGTGCTGCTCGATCAGCTCGCCCAGTCGTTTCGGTGGGATCGCGCCGAGCCAGCCCATCCGTTCCGCTGCCTCGATCTCGCCTTTGACCGCCTCACCGCGCGTCTTTCGGATCAATGCCGTAGCGGAGACCGTCGCGGGCCCGACATCGATCAGCTCGGCAGTGATGTCCAGTTCCTTAAGCACACCCATGAGCTCTTCGTGTCCGGGCAGACGCGCCAGCTCTTCCCCATGCGCCAGCGCAAAGAATGGAGCAATCTGGTTCGGCGGTGGCACGCTGCGTACGCAAACAAGGACCCGCCGCCGAATTGCAGAGTTCAACTTGCTTACAAACGGAGTGATCTCGCGAACGAAGTAGGTCACATGCGCGACGAGCGCCACGTCACCGTCGATCCTGTCTGCTTCGAGCCAACCTGCCGTAACGAAGCGAGCGTTCGAGATGCCGGCGTCCTTCGCGGTCTTTTCGAAGACCGACTGCATGCCACCCGACGGGTCTACGACCACAACCTCGCGGCAGCGAAGCGCTAAGGGCAATGACAGACGGCCTGCCCCACCGCCCACGTCGATCAATGTGTCATCCTCGCGGACAAGCGACGCGATCTTCGTCAGCAGCGTGTCGAGTTTACGGCGCGGATCGGCCTGGAACGCCTGTGCGAGCGCTGCCCAGTCGTCGTCCTTCCGCCCCGCGAGCCGCTCTCGCTGCGCGACGTTGGCAGCGACCATGGCGTCGTGCAGCGCCGCCGCCGTTCTAGGTCCAACTCCTGCGGCTTGCTTTGCGGTCATGCTTCGCGGTAGAGAACCTGCCATCCAGCTTCCAGCCTCTAGCCTCCAGCTTCGAGCGTGGCTAGTCCCTCGGCAGCCCCAGCCCGCGCTGTGCGACGATGTTGCGCTGCACTTCGCTCGTGCCGCCCTCGATCGTGTAGGCTACGGAACGCAGGAACGTGTAGCAGAAGCGTCCCTTGTTCGGCGCGAACTCGGACCCGCGGTCGAGCTGGCCGTACAGGCCGAGCATGCGCACGCCCGTCCGCGCGATGCGCTGGTTCAGCTCCGTGTTGTAGAGCTTCATCATCGACGCTTCGTAGTTCGGGATCAGGCCACGGTTCTGCAGCGTTACCACTCGATACGAGAACATGCGCGCGATCTCTACCTCGAGCAGGCGGTCGGTCAGCTCGTAGCGCGTGTTCGGGTTCTTCTTGAGCGCGCTCGTGTTGTCGCCGACGTGGTCGCGCGCGTACTCGAACAACGCCTCTACCGTCTGCTTCATACCGACGGCGGAGCCGATCGCCGAGCGCTCGAAGTCGAGCGTCGTCATCGCGGCGTACCAGCCGCGGTTCTCCTCGCCGATGATGTTTTCCTTCGGGACGCGCACGTTGTCGAAGAAGACCTCGTTGAACTCGTGGCTGCCGGCCATGTTGACCAGCGGCCGCACGTTGATGCCCGGGGACTTCATGTCGAGGATGAAGTACGTGATGCCCTTGTGCTTCGGGGCGTCCGGGTCGGTCCGGGCCAGCACGATCATCGACTTCGCCATGTGTGCGAGCGAGGTCCAGATCTTCTGGCCGTTGATCACATAGTCGTCGCCGTCTTTGACCGCGCGCGTTTGCAGCGACGCGAGGTCTGAGCCGGCGCCGGGCTCGCTGTAGCCCTGGCACCAGATGTCCGTTCCGGCGATGATGCCCGGCAGGTGCTTCTTCCGCTGCTCCTCCGTGCCGTGCACGATGATCGTCGGGCCGGCCATTCCCAAACCGATGATCAGGTGCATCGGCCGGGGCACGCGGTGCAGCGCCAGCTCCTCGTTGAGGACGAACTGCTGCATCGTGCTGAGCCCGGCGCCGCCGTACTCCTTGGGCCAGGCCGGCGCGATCCAGCCCTTCTCGCCCAGCTTCTTGAACCACGCCTGGTTCTTGTCCCAGTTCGCGACGAGCGCTTCTTCACCGCTAACGCCCTTCTCCGCTTTCGGCGCTTCCTTGTCGATGAAGGTGCGTACCTCTGTCCGAAACGCCGCTTCTTCCGGCGCGTCTACAAAGTCCATGTTTGTTGTCTCCTCCCTTACTAGTTGTTCGTTGTTGATTGTTGGTTCACAGTTTCTGGAGAACCGCCCTTCCACGACGTGATCAGCCTATTCAGTTGACGGCCCAGAATATCGTACTCTTCTGTAAGCTGGTCATCCGGGCCGCGATAGCCTAGGTTTTGGGCGATTGTGAGATGAACCTTCATTTCGCTGGCCGACCCCATCGCTATCGTCAGATAGTTACGAAACTCCTTAGCTGACTTCCTCTTCGCGTATCCCTCCGCAATGTTCGCAGGAATGGAACGACTAGCGCGCCTCATTTGGCTAACCAGGTCAGCATCTCCGTACCAACAACCAACAACGAACGCCTAGTCTCGCGGGAGTCCCAGTCCGCGCGTCGCGATGATGTTGCGCTGGATCTCGCTCGTCCCGCCGGCGATCGTCGAAGCGAGCGTCTGCATGTAGCTGCCGCCGTAGCGGCCGCGCGCTGCCGCGTGCTCGCTGCCGGCGAGGAGCTGGCCGTAGAGGCCGGTCACCTTCATGCCGGTACGCGCGGTGCGCTGGTTCAGCTCCGAGGCGAACAGCTTCGTGATCGACGCCTCGTAGTTCGGCACCATACCTTTCGCCTGCATCGTCACGACGCGATAGGAGAGCATGCGCGAGATCTGCGCCTCCATCAGCCGGTCGGCCAGCTCATATTTGAGCGCAGGGTCGCGCGCGATCTGCGACTGGCCGTCCTGCTTGTGGTCCGATGCGAACTTGATCAGTGCTTCGACCTGCTGCCGGCTCCCCACGGACGAGCCGATGCTCGACCGCTCGAAGTCGAGCGTCGTCGTGCCGATGTACCAGCCGCGGTTCTCCTCGCCGACCAGGTTGCTGGCGGGCACGCGCACGTTATCGAAGAAGACCTCGTTGAAGAACGCCGCATTCGCCAGGTTCACCAGCGGGCGCACCGTCACGCCGGGCGATTTCATATCGACCAGGAAGTAGCTGATGCCCTTGTGCTTGGGCGCCTCCGCGTCGGTGCGGGCGAGCATGAACATCCAGTGCGCGTACTGCGCGCCGGACGTCCAGATCTTCTGCCCGTTGATCACGTAGTCGTCGCCGTCGCGGACGGCGCGCGTTTGCAGCGATGCGAGGTCGGAGCCGGAGCCGGGCTCGCTGAAGCCCTGGCACCACTGCACGTCGCCGGAAAGGATGCGGCCCAGGTGCTCCTTCTTCTGCTCCTCGTTGCCGTGGATGATCAGCGTTGGGCCGATCATAGATGTGCCCATGCCGCCGACCTGCGGCGCGCGCGCCTCGGCCATCTCCTCGTTCATGATGAACTGCTCCATCACACCGAGGCCGGCGCCGCCGTACTCCTTCGGCCAGGCTGGCGCGATCCAGCCCTTGTTGGAGAGCTTCGCACGCCACTCCTTCAGCTCCTCGAAGCGC
>JBIOYF010000001.1:0-3917 GCA_044870035.1 Dehalococcoidia bacterium | reverse complement strand
GCTCCTGCCCGAAGTCAGCGCCGGCCGCGGCGTCACGCAGCCCAAGGAGCACCACTACGACGTGTTCGACCACCTGATCGAGACCGTCGCCGCGCTCGACTTCATGCTGGCCGACGGCGCGCCGTCCGGTCGCCACGAAGCGCGCCTCCAGCGCTCGCTCTGGGAAACGCTCGCCGCCTGGGACGCGCAGGCCGCGGCTGAGCTGCGCACATATCTCGACCAGCCGGTCAGCGAAGGCCGCTCGCGGCGCGTCTTGCTCAAGATCGCCGGCCTGCTGCACGACATCGCCAAGCCCGAGACGCGCGCGCCCGACGCCACCGGCCGCATCCGCTTCTTCGGCCACGCCGAGCTCGGCGCCGAGACGGCCCGTCGCGTGCTGCGCCGTTTGCGCTTCAGCCGCCGCGAGATCGACCTCGTCGCGACGATGGTGGACGAACACTTGCGTCCGACCCAGCTCGGCCAGCCGGGCGAGCTACCCACGCGCCGCGCGCTCTACCGCTTCTTCCGCGACACCGGCGACTCCGCCGAAGCGATCCTGCTGCTCAGCCTGGCGGATGCGCTCGCCGCGCGCGGCCCCGGCATGACCGTCGAGGCCTGGCAGGGCTACGTCTCGTACATCGGCCACATCCTCGCCCGGCGTCACGGCGACCAGACGATCGTCCGGCCCGTCCGCCTCCTCACGGGCGAACAGATCATGAGGGAGCTGGGCGAAGGGCCCGGGCCGGAGATCGGCCGGCTGCTCGCCGCGCTCGAAGAGGCGCAGGCCAGCGCTGATGTGACCAACCGCGAGGAGGCGGTAGAATTCGTGAGGCGCCTCCACGGCGGCGCCTTTCGCTCCCAGGAACCCGTCGCCGCGGGGCAAAACGCATGAACACCGCTGAGATATCCTTTGTCGTCATCCTGGGCGTCATGGCCGCGTTCTACTTCATCTTCATCCGGCCGGCGGCGCAGGAGCAGAAACGGGTGCAGAGCACGATCCGCGACCTGGCGGTCGGAGACGAAGTGATCACAACGGCCGGCTTTTTCGCCGTCATCAAGCACATCGAGACGCCGGAGGAAGGGCCGGTAGAGCTCCTGCTCGACTTCGGCAACGGCATCGAGATCCGGGCGCTCACGACATCGATCATGCGTAAGGTCACCAGCGCCGCCGCAGCGGTCGAAGCCGTCGAAAAGGCGGGGGGAGGCTAGCCGACATGCGTAATCGCAGTGGCAACCGCATCCTGCTCGTCCTGGTCCTGCTGCTCACGGCCTTCTGCTTCTGGACCGTCTGGCCGTCCGAACCGGACCGCTATCTGCCGGACCGGGTCCCGTGGCCCAGCGGCGGCGGCATCCCGCTGCAATTGCCCGCCACTGCCAAGGTGGTCAACATCAAAGTACCAACGATCGACGGCGGCACCTTCAAGCTCAACAAGATCGAACGTCGCGCGATGAGCCTCGGCCTCGACCTGCGGGGCGGCACGCGCCTGGTGCTGGAGCCGGAGCCGGGCACGCAGGTCGAAGACATCGACGCCGCGCTCGACGGCGCCAAGGACGTCATCGAGCGGCGCGTCAACGCGTTCGGCGTCGCCGAGTCCGAGGTCAACCGCCTGGGCAAGGACCGCATCGCGGTCCAGCTCCCGGGCATCAAGCCCGCGGAGGCGATCGACAAAATCGGCCGCACCGCGCTGCTCGTGTTCTGCGAGCCCGTCACTGACAACGGCGGCCAGGTCCTTGTCGTTCAGGGCGGCAGCGGCAAGGTGCGCTACCAGTCGCAGAGCTGCGAGCCGGTCCGCGATGCGTCCGGTAACGTCGTCGTCGATGGCGGGACCACCGGCTTCACCAGCATCTTGTCCGTCCAGGACCGTTCGACGATCGTCTGGCAGCCGGGCAAGGCCACCGTCGACGGCCAGGAGCTGACCTTGACGGGCGAGTTCCTCAAGCCGAACACCTTCGTGCAGATCGACCCGATCACCACGCTGCCGCGGCTGATCTTCGAGTGGAACGGCAAGGGCTCCAAGATCTCCGCCGACGTGACCAACCGTCTTGCCAACGCCGGCAATCTGCCGCTGGCGCCCTTCCTGGACGGCGAGCCGATCTTGGGCGACGACGGTCAGATCATCGCCCCCAACGTGCAGAGCCAGATCACGAACAGCGGAGAGATCTCCGGACTGAGCAGCAAGGAAGCGCGCCAGCTGAGCAAACTGCTCAATACCGGCGCCTTCCCCGTCCCGCTGCGCGTCGTCCAGCAGCAGGACGTCGACGCGACGCTGGGCGATACGGCCGTGCGCGACAGCGTCATCGCCGGCGAGGTTGCGCTGCTGATCATCATGCTCTTCATGGTCCTCTACTACCGGCTGCCGGGCCTGATGGCGAGCGCCGCGCTCGTCGTCTACACCAGCATCGTGCTCATGATCTTCAAGGTCTGGCCCGTGACGCTCACGCTGGCCGGCGTCGCCGCGTTCGTGCTCTCGCTCGGTATGGCCGTCGACGCGAACATCTTGATCTTCGAGCGCATGAAGGAGGAGCTGCGCATCGGGCGCAACCTGGTCTCCGCGCTGGAGGACGGCTTCAACCGCGCCTGGTCATCCATCCGCGACAGCAACGTCTCGACGCTGATCACGTGCGGCATCCTCTACTGGTTCGGCAACCAGTTCAACGAGAGCGCGATCAAAGGTTTCGCGATCACGCTGGCCGTCGGCGTGCTGGTCAGCCTATTCTCCGCGATCACGGTGACGCGGACGTTCATGCACCTGGTGATCAGCATTCGACCGCTCGCGCGCAGGCTCTGGCTCTTCGTGCCCGACCTGCCTGAGGACGTCGCCAGCCACGCCCGGCGCGTGCCGGCCATGGCCGGTGGCTCCGGCGGCGGGCCGGGCAGCCGGCCGCGTCCGCGGGGGAAGCGCTAGCCATGCAGCAACCGCAAAGCGTCCTCGATATCGTCGGCCGGCGTGGCTGGTTCTATCTCGTCTCGTTTATCGTCCTGCTACCCGGCACGATCTCGCTCCTGATCCCGCCCAGCCTCAAGCCGGGCATCGACTTCACCAGCGGCTCGACGTTCACCGTCCGGTTCGAGCAGCACGTCTCCAAGGATGACCTGGAGCACGAGATGGGCACGCTGAAGCACCCGGAGACGCGCATCCAGGGTACGGGCGAGAACCAGTTCCTGGTCCACACCAAGGAGCTGCGCGGCGCCGCCTCCGCTCCGCCCGTCGGCCCCGCGCCGCCGACCGAGAAGGACACGATCGAGAAGGCGCTGCGCGCGAAGTTCGGCAACATGACCGACGCGCAGGGCAAGGCGAGCCCGGAGCAGGGCTTCCTCGAATTCTCATCGATCTCCGCCACGCTCTCGAAGGAGATCGCGCGCAACGCCGGCATCGCGCTGATCGTCGCCTCCCTGGCCATCTTCGCGTTCCTATGGTATGCCTTCCGGCTCGTGCCGCGGCCGTTCCGCTTCGGCGCGGCCGCGATCCTGGCGTTGCTGCACGACGTTCTCCTCGTGGTCGGCGTCTTCTCCATCCTGGGCAAGACGGTCGACTTCGAGATCAACTCGTTCTTCATCACGGCGCTCCTCACGGTGATCGGCTTCTCCGTGCACGACTCCATCGTCGTCTTCGACCGCATCCGCGAGACCGTGGCCCGGGGCGAAGGCCGCAACTTCGCCGAGATGGTGAACAACAGCCTGCTCCAGACGCTGGGCCGCTCGCTCAACACGTCGCTGACGCTCATCTTCGCCATCGTCGCGCTGCTGCTCATGGGGGGCGACAGTATCCGCGAGTTCCTCGTCGCTATGCTCGTCGGCACCGCCACGGGCGTCTACAGCTCCGTCTTCGTCGCCAGCCAGATCCTCGTCTCGTGGGACGAGGGCGACGTTCCGCGCATCTTCCGCAAGCTCACCGGACGGGCGGAGCGGCCGAAGGCCGTCTACCAACCGCCGGAAG